>NZ_PJNE01000001.1:3300000-3500352 GCF_002846495.1 Phycicoccus duodecadis | reverse complement strand
CCGCCACCATGCTGGGCCGGCGCCGTTACCTGCCCGACCTGCTCAGCGACAACCGGCAGCGCCGCGAGGGCGCCGAGCGGATGGCGCTGAACGCGCCCATCCAGGGCTCGGCCGCCGACATCATCAAGCTCGCCATGAAGGGGGTCGACGCCGCACTGCGCGCCGAGGGCGCCCGCAGCCGGATGCTGCTCCAGGTGCACGACGAGCTCGTGCTCGAGGTCGCCGAGGGCGAGCGGGCCGACGTCGAGGCGCTGGTCCGCCGCGAGATGGGCGCCGCCATCGCCCTCGACGTGCCGCTCGACGTCAGCGTCGGTGTCGGCCGCTCCTGGCACGACGCCGCGCACTGAGCCCGGCGGCTCGGCTCACGGGCGCTCGCACACGAGGATGGCGGTACCGGGCAGGAGGCGGCCGCGCAGCGGTGACCAGCCGCCCCAGGACTGCCGGTTGCGCGCGGGCCACTCCGGCTCGACGAGGTCGACGAGGGTCAAGCCGGCCGCCACGACCTGGCGCACCAGGTCGCCCAGCGTGCGGTGGTGCTCGACGTAGGTCGGGACCCCGGCGGCGCTCTCGACGTAGGGGGTGCGGTCGAAGTAGGACGTGGTGGCCGTGAGCCCCTCGGGGCCCGGGACGTCGGGGAAGGCCCACCGCACCGGGTGCGAGGTCGAGAACACGAAGCGACCGCCCGGGCGCAGCACCCGGGCCGCCTCGCGCAGCACCGCCTCGCTGTCGGCCACGAAGGGGACGACGCCGTAGGCCGTGAAGACGCGGTCGACCGAGGCGTCGGCCAGCGGCAGACGCGTCCCGTCGCACTGGAGCAGGGGGACCGGCGCCGTGCCGTCGGCCCGGCCGGCGTCGATGCGACGGGAGGTGGCGAGCATCCCGCCCGAGAGGTCGCTGGCGACGACCCGCGCGCCCCGGTGGCGTGCGAGCCAGCGCGAGCACTGGGCCGCACCGGCGCCGATCTCGACGACGGTTGTGGCCGGGCGTGACACCCAGGAGGTCCAGCTCGTCCTCGGTCCAGCCCTCGGGGCCCCACACGAAGCCCGCGTCGTCGAGGAACGAGCCGTGCTCGGCGTGGTAGTCCTCGGCCTCGGCGTCCCACCAGGCCCGGTTGGCGGCCACCGTCTCGCCGGCGCCCACCGGGCGGCGGCCGGCCTCCTGGGTCACCGTCGACCCCCGCTCGGCCGGCGGGCCTGGACCGTTTTGCCGGTGGTGTGCGGGCACGAGTAGGCTGTGCGAGCACCCGTGTGCCGTTCGCGACACCGGTGTGCGCCCGCTTCATCCACTCGAGTCCACCTGTCCACATCGGAGTTCCTACTACATGACTGCCAGCACGGTCGCCACGACCGCCCCTCAGATTGCCATCAACGACATCGGCTCTGAGGAAGACCTCCTCGCCGCGATCGACGCGACGATCAAGCACTTCAACGACGGCGACATCGTCGAGGGTCGCATCGTCAAGGTGGACCGCGACGAGGTCCTCCTCGACATCGGCTACAAGACCGAGGGTGTCATCCCCTCCCGCGAGCTGTCCATCAAGCACGACGTCGACCCCAACGACGTCGTCAAGGTCGGCGACGAGGTCGAGGCCCTGGTCCTCCAGAAGGAGGACAAGGAGGGTCGTCTGATCCTGTCCAAGAAGCGCGCCCAGTACGAGCGCGCCTGGGGCACGATCGAGAAGATCAAGGAGGAGGACGGCGTCGTCACCGGCACCGTCATCGAGGTCGTCAAGGGCGGCCTCATCCTCGACATCGGCCTGCGCGGGTTCCTCCCCGCCTCGCTCGTCGAGATGCGCCGGGTGCGCGACCTCCAGCCGTACGTCGGCAAGGAGATCGAGGCCAAGATCATCGAGCTCGACAAGAACCGCAACAACGTGGTCCTGTCGCGCCGTGCCTGGCTCGAGCAGACCCAGTCCGAGGTCCGCACGACGTTCCTCAAGGAGCTCGGCAAGGGCCAGGTCCGCACGGGTGTCGTGTCCTCCATCGTCAACTTCGGTGCGTTCGTCGACCTCGGCGGCGTCGACGGTCTCGTGCACGTCTCCGAGCTGTCCTGGAAGCACATCGACCACCCGTCCGAGGTCGTCGAGGTCGGCGACGAGGTCACCGTCGAGGTGCTCGACGTCGACATGGACCGCGAGCGCGTCTCGCTGTCGCTCAAGGCGACGCAGGAGGACCCCTGGCAGCACTTCGCCCGGACCCACGCGATCGGCCAGGTCGTCCCGGGCAAGGTCACCAAGCTCGTCCCGTTCGGTGCGTTCGTGCGCGTCGACGACGGCATCGAGGGCCTGGTGCACATCTCCGAGCTCGCCGAGCGTCACGTCGAGCTGCCCGAGCAGGTCGTCACCGTCGGCCAGGAGATCTTCGTCAAGGTCATCGACATCGACCTCGAGCGTCGCCGCATCTCGCTCAGCCTGAAGCAGGCCAACGAGGACGGCGCCGGCCAGGTCGAGTTCGACCCGACCCTGTACGGCATGGCCGCCGAGTACGACGAGAAGGGTGACTACAAGTACCCCGAGGGCTTCGACCCGGAGACCAACGAGTGGCTCGAGGGCTACGAGACCCAGCGCGAGGCCTGGGAGAAGCAGTACGCCGAGGCCCACGCCCGCTGGGAGGCCCACCGGGCCCAGGTCGAGGCGGCCGTCAAGGCCGACGCCGAGGCCGCCGGCGAGGCCGCGACCTCGTACTCGTCCGAGAGCACCGACGAGGCGCCCGCCGTGCGCCCGGCCGCTCCCGTCAACGAGGGCACCCTCGCCTCCGACGAGGCGCTCGCCGCGCTGCGCGAGAAGCTCACCGGCAACTGACGCCCGCGTCACCGCAGGGCCCCGGACCGTCACGGTCCGGGGCCCTGCGCGTTCCCGGAGCCGCGCAGGGGGCGTCCGGAGCCCGGGCCGAGCGTTGGCCCCCTCGACGAAAGTCGTTCACGCCGTGCACGCCGCCACGTAACTCTGCGGGCTAGGTTGTCGACGTGCAGTCGACGACCTCGGACCGAGACGTCGCGCCGGGGGAACGCTCAGGGCCACCTGAGCCGGTCGGGCCCCCGCCGCGGCGCTCCAGCGGGCGCGCCTGGGAGTGGAGCCTCGCCGGGCTCCTCCTGGCCCCCAACCTGGTCCTCCTCATCGTGTTCACCTACCGGCCGCTGCTCGACAACATCCGCCTCTCGTTCACCGACTGGAACATCTCGGCGCCGGTGGCCAACCCGGTGGGCTTCGCCAACTACGTCGAGTGGTTCGGGCGCGACGACACCCGCACGGTGCTGTCGAACACGCTGATCTTCACCGTCGCGACCGTCGGCATCTCGATGGGGCTGGGCCTGGCCCTGGCCATGCTGCTCGACCAGCGCCTGCGCGGCCGCAACGTCGTGCGCTCGGTGGTGTTCGCGCCGTTCGTCATCTCCGGCGCCGCGGTGGGCGTGGCCTTCCAGTTCGTCTTCGACCCCAGCTTCGGCCTGGTGCGCGACCTGCTGACCCGCGTCGGGGTCGCCGTGCCCGACTTCTACCAGCGCCCGGGATGGGCGCTGTTCATGGTGACCTTCACCTACATCTGGAAGACCCTCGGCTACAGCTTCGTCATCTACCTGGCGGCGCTGCAGGGCCGGCGGGCCGACCTCGACGAGGCGGCCGAGATCGACGGCGCCTCGCCCTGGACGCACTTCCGCAGGGTGCTGCTGCCCCAGCTGCGGCCGACGACGTTCTTCCTGTCCATCACGGTGCTGCTGAGCTCGGTGCAGGTGTTCGACATCATCAACGTGATGACCCGCGGCGGGCCGGTGGGCGACGGCACCATGACGCTCGTCTACCAGGTGTACCGCGAGACCTTCGTCAACCTGCGGGCCGGCTACGGCGCGACGGTGGCCACCGTCATGTTCCTCATCCTCCTGGTCGTCACGATCGTCCAGGTCCGCGTCATGGATCGGCCGCAGACATGAGCGCCACCACCACGCCCGTCGGCCGCGTCGACGAGGCACCCGAGCAGCCGTCGCGCCGTCGCCGGGGGCGCGGGGTCGCCCACGGCGCCGAGGCCGCCTCGCACCGCTCGCCCGCGATGACCGCCGCGGGCTACGTCGCGATGCTCCTCGTGGTCCTCGTCGTGGCCGTCCCGCTGTTCTGGATCGTGGTCACCTCGCTCAAGGAGCGCCAGGACATCTACGTCCAGCCCGCGCAGTGGCTGCCCGACCCGGGGACCACGAACAACTACCACGACGTCACCACGCGCATCCCGTTCCTGCGGTACATGCGCAACTCGGTGATCATCACGGTGGTGCTCTCGGTCTCGAAGATCGTGCTGGGCGTGCTGAGCGCCTACGCACTCTCGCTGCTGCGCTTCCCCGGCCGCGGCCTGGTGTTCCTCGTCGTCATCGCGGCCCTGATGGTGCCCAACCAGATCACGGTCATCAGCAACTACGCGCTGGTGGCCCAGCTCGGCTGGCGCAACACCTTCCAGGGGATCATCATCCCGCTGGCCGGCGTCGCCTTCGGCACCTTCCTGATGCGCAACCAGTTCCTCAGCCTGCCGAGCGAGATCATCGAGGCCGCGCGCCTCGACGGCGCCGGGCCGCTGAAGCTCCTCTGGCGCGTGGTGCTGCCGATGTCGTGGCCGACCCTGGTGGCGTTCTCGCTCATCACCGTGGTCAACGAGTGGAACGAGTACCTCTGGCCGTTCCTGATGTCCGACGACGAGCGCACCGCCCCGCTGCCGGTCGGGCTGACCCTGCTGCAGAACAACGACGGCGTCACGAACTGGGGGCCGGTGATGGCCGGCACGGTGCTGGCCATGCTGCCGGTCCTGGTGCTCTTCCTGGTCCTGCAGCGGCAGATGATCAAGGGCCTCACCGCCGGCGCCGTGAAGAGCTGACCGACCGAAGACCACCGACCACCGACCACCGACCGAGCACACCCCCTCACGAACCCCCACCCGGGCGACACCCGCCCGGCGAACGGAAGCACGACATGAACCAGCTCACCCGTCGCGGACTCCTCGGACTGGCCGGCACGGCCGGCATCGCAGGCTCTCGCCTGCGCCGGAACGGTAGCAGCGCCAGCCCCGACAAGGCCAGTGGCGCCAGCAACACCATCGAGTTCTGGAGCAACCACCCCGCAGCAGGCACAGCCGGTCGATGCATGCATGATCATCGCCGGCCTTCCAGAAGGAGAACCCTGGCGTGGCCTGCGGGGGTGGTTGCTCCAGAACTCGATGGTGTTGCTGGCGCCACTGGCCTTGTCGGGGCTGGCGCTGCTACCGGTTCCGGCGCAGGCCGAGAGCCCTGCGATGCCGGCCGTGCCGGCCAGTCCGAGGAGTCCGCGACGGGTGAGCTGGTTCATGTCGTGCCTTCCGTGTCGCCCGGGCGGGTGTCGCCCGGGTGGGGGTTCGTGAGGGGGTGTGCTCGGTCGGTGGTCGGTGGTCGGTGGTCTTCGGTCGGTCAGCTCTTCACGGCGCCGGCGGTGAGGCCCTTGATCATCTGCCGCTGCAGGACCAGGAAGAGCACCAGGACCGGCAGCATGGCCAGCACCGTGCCGGCCATCACCGGCCCCCAGTTCGTGACGCCGTCGTTGTTCTGCAGCAGGGTCAGCCCGACCGGCAGCGGGGCGGTGCGCTCGTCGTCGGACATCAGGAACGGCCAGAGGTACTCGTTCCACTCGTTGACCACGGTGATGAGCGAGAACGCCACCAGGGTCGGCCACGACATCGGCAGCACCACGCGCCAGAGGAGCTTCAGCGGCCCGGCGCCGTCGAGGCGCGCGGCCTCGATGATCTCGCTCGGCAGGCTGAGGAACTGGTTGCGCATCAGGAAGGTGCCGAAGGCGACGCCGGCCAGCGGGATGATGATCCCCTGGAAGGTGTTGCGCCAGCCGAGCTGGGCCACCAGCGCGTAGTTGCTGATGACCGTGATCTGGTTGGGCACCATCAGGGCCGCGATGACGACGAGGAACACCAGGCCGCGGCCGGGGAAGCGCAGCAGCGAGAGTGCGTAGGCGCTCAGCACGCCCAGCACGATCTTCGAGACCGAGAGCACCACCGTGATGATCACCGAGTTGCGCATGTACCGCAGGAACGGGATGCGCGTGGTGACGTCGTGGTAGTTGTTCGTGGTCCCCGGGTCGGGCAGCCACTGCGCGGGCTGGACGTAGATGTCCTGGCGCTCCTTGAGCGAGGTGACCACGATCCAGAACAGCGGGACGGCCACGACGAGGACCACGAGGAGCATCGCGACGTAGCCCGCGGCGGTCATCGCGGGCGAGCGGTGCGAGGCGGCCTCGGCGCCGTGGGCGACCCCGCGCCCCCGGCGACGGCGCGACGGCTGCTCGGGTGCCTCGTCGACGCGGCCGACGGGCGTGGTGGTGGCGCTCATGTCTGCGGCCGATCCATGACGCGGACCTGGACGATCGTGACGACCAGGAGGATGAGGAACATGACGGTGGCCACCGTCGCGCCGTAGCCGGCCCGCAGGTTGACGAAGGTCTCGCGGTACACCTGGTAGACGAGCGTCATGGTGCCGTCGCCCACCGGCCCGCCGCGGGTCATCACGTTGATGATGTCGAACACCTGCACCGAGCTCAGCAGCACCGTGATGGACAGGAAGAACGTCGTCGGCCGCAGCTGGGGCAGCAGCACCCTGCGGAAGTGCGTCCAGGGCGAGGCGCCGTCGATCTCGGCCGCCTCGTCGAGGTCGGCCCGCCGGCCCTGCAGCGCCGCCAGGTAGATGACGAAGCTGTAGCCGAGGGTCTTCCAGATGTAGGTGAAGGTCACCATGAACAGCGCCCATCCCGGGCGCTGGTAGAAGTCGGGCACGGCGACCCCGACGCGGGTCAGCAGGTCGCGCACCAGGCCGAAGCTGGGGTCGAAGACGAACTGGAAGGCCACGCCCACCGCGGCGCCGGAGATGACGAACGGCGCGAACACCACCGAGCGCACGACGTTGCGGCCGCGCAGGCGCTGGTCGAGCAGCATGGCCAGGGCCAGGCCCAGCCCCATCGAGATGCCGACGGTCGCGACGGTGAAGATCAGCGTGTTCGACAGCACCGTGCGGGTGTCGTCGCGCCCGAACCACTCGACGTAGTTGGCGAAGCCCACCGGGTTGGCCACCGGCGCCGAGATGTTCCAGTCGGTGAACGAGAGGCGGATGTTGTCGAGCAGCGGCCGGTAGGTGAACACGATGAGGAGGACCAGGTTGGGGGCCAGGAGGAGCCCGGCGAGGCTCCACTCCCAGGCGCGCCCGCTGGAGCGCCGCGGCGGGGGCCCGACCGGCTCAGGTGGCCCTGAGCGTTCCCCCGGCGCGACGTCTCGGTCCGAGGTCGTCGACTGCACGTCGACAACCTAGCCCGCAGAGTTACGTGGCGGCGTGCACGGCGTGAACGACTTTCGTCGAGGGGGCCAACGCTCGGCCCGGGCTCCGGACGCCCCCTGCGCGGCTCCGGGAACGCGCAGGGCCCCGGACCGTGACGGTCCGGGGCCCTGCGGTGACGCGGGCGTCAGTTGCCGGTGAGCTTCTCGCGCAGCGCGGCGAGCGCCTCGTCGGAGGCGAGGGTGCCCTCGTTGACGGGAGCGGCCGGGCGCACGGCGGGCGCCTCGTCGGTGCTCTCGGACGAGTACGAGGTCGCGGCCTCGCCGGCGGCCTCGGCGTCGGCCTTGACGGCCGCCTCGACCTGGGCCCGGTGGGCCTCCCAGCGGGCGTGGGCCTCGGCGTACTGCTTCTCCCAGGCCTCGCGCTGGGTCTCGTAGCCCTCGAGCCACTCGTTGGTCTCCGGGTCGAAGCCCTCGGGGTACTTGTAGTCACCCTTCTCGTCGTACTCGGCGGCCATGCCGTACAGGGTCGGGTCGAACTCGACCTGGCCGGCGCCGTCCTCGTTGGCCTGCTTCAGGCTGAGCGAGATGCGGCGACGCTCGAGGTCGATGTCGATGACCTTGACGAAGATCTCCTGGCCGACGGTGACGACCTGCTCGGGCAGCTCGACGTGACGCTCGGCGAGCTCGGAGATGTGCACCAGGCCCTCGATGCCGTCGTCGACGCGCACGAACGCACCGAACGGGACGAGCTTGGTGACCTTGCCCGGGACGACCTGGCCGATCGCGTGGGTCCGGGCGAAGTGCTGCCAGGGGTCCTCCTGCGTCGCCTTGAGCGACAGCGAGACGCGCTCGCGGTCCATGTCGACGTCGAGCACCTCGACGGTGACCTCGTCGCCGACCTCGACGACCTCGGACGGGTGGTCGATGTGCTTCCAGGACAGCTCGGAGACGTGCACGAGACCGTCGACGCCGCCGAGGTCGACGAACGCACCGAAGTTGACGATGGAGGACACGACACCCGTGCGGACCTGGCCCTTGCCGAGCTCCTTGAGGAACGTCGTGCGGACCTCGGACTGGGTCTGCTCGAGCCAGGCACGGCGCGACAGGACCACGTTGTTGCGGTTCTTGTCGAGCTCGATGATCTTGGCCTCGATCTCCTTGCCGACGTACGGCTGGAGGTCGCGCACCCGGCGCATCTCGACGAGCGAGGCGGGGAGGAACCCGCGCAGGCCGATGTCGAGGATGAGGCCGCCCTTGACGACCTCGATGACGGTGCCGGTGACGACGCCGTCCTCCTCCTTGATCTTCTCGATCGTGCCCCAGGCGCGCTCGTACTGGGCGCGCTTCTTGGACAGGATCAGACGACCCTCCTTGTCCTCCTTCTGGAGGACCAGGGCCTCGACCTCGTCGCCGACCTTGACGACGTCGTTGGGGTCGACGTCGTGCTTGATGGACAGCTCGCGGGAGGGGATGACACCCTCGGTCTTGTAGCCGATGTCGAGGAGGACCTCGTCGCGGTCCACCTTGACGATGCGACCCTCGACGATGTCGCCGTCGTTGAAGTGCTTGATCGTCGCGTCGATCGCGGCGAGGAGGTCTTCCTCAGAGCCGATGTCGTTGATGGCAATCTGAGGGGCGGTCGTGGCGACCGTGCTGGCAGTCATGTAGTAGGAACTCCGATGTGGACAGGTGGACTCGAGTGGATGAAGCGGGCGCACACCGGTGTCGCGAACGGCACACGGGTGCTCGCACAGCCTACTCGTGCCCGCACACCACCGGCAAAACGGTCCAGGCCCGCCGGCCGAGCGGGGGTCGACGGTGACCCAGGAGGCCGGCCGCCGCCCGGTGGGCGCCGGCGAGACGGTGGCCGCCAACCGGGCCTGGTGGGACGCCGAGGCCGAGGACTACCACGCCGAGCACGGCTCGTTCCTCGACGACGCGGGCTTCGTGTGGGGCCCCGAGGGCTGGACCGAGGACGAGCTGGACCTCCTGGGTGTCACGCCCGGCCACACCGTCGTCGAGATCGGCGCCGGTGCGGCCCAGTGCTCGCGCTGGCTCGCACGCCACCGGGGCGCGCGGGTCGTCGCCAGCGACCTCTCGGGCGGGATGCTCGCCACCTCCCGTCGCATCGACGCCGGCCGGGCCGACGGCACGGCGCCGGTCCCCCTGCTCCAGTGCGACGGGACGCGTCTGCCGCTGGCCGACGCCTCGGTCGACCGCGTCTTCACGGCCTACGGCGTCGTCCCCTTCGTGGCCGACAGCGAGGCGGTGCTGCGCGAGGCGGCCCGGGTGCTGCGCCCGGGCGGTCGCTTCGTGTTCTCGACCTCGCACCCGGTGCGGTGGGCCTTCCCCGACGTCCCGGGCCCCGAGGGGCTCACGGCCACCACGTCCTACTTCGACCGCACCCCCTACGTCGAGAGCGCCGCCGGGGTCCCGACCTACGTCGAGCACCACCGCACGCTGGGCGACCTGGTGCGCCAGGTCGTGGCGGCCGGCTTGACCCTCGTCGACCTCGTCGAGCCGGAGTGGCCCGCGCGCAACCGGCAGTCCTGGGGCGGCTGGTCACCGCTGCGCGGCCGCCTCCTGCCCGGTACCGCCATCCTCGTGTGCGAGCGCCCGTGAGCCGAGCCGCCGGGCTCAGTGCGCGGCGTCGTGCCAGGAGCGGCCGACACCGACGCTGACGTCGAGCGGCACGTCGAGGGCGATGGCGGCGCCCATCTCGCGGCGGACCAGCGCCTCGACGTCGGCCCGCTCGCCCTCGGCGACCTCGAGCACGAGCTCGTCGTGCACCTGGAGCAGCATCCGGCTGCGGGCGCCCTCGGCGCGCAGTGCGGCGTCGACCCCCTTCATGGCGAGCTTGATGATGTCGGCGGCCGAGCCCTGGATGGGCGCGTTCAGCGCCATCCGCTCGGCGCCCTCGCGGCGCTGCCGGTTGTCGCTGAGCAGGTCGGGCAGGTAACGGCGCCGGCCCAGCATGGTGGCGGTGTAGCCGGTGGCCCGGGCTTCGACGACGATCTCGCGGAGGTAGTCGCGCACCCCGCCGAAGCGGGCGAAGTACTCGTCCATCAGGCCCTGGGCCTCGCCGGTACCGATGGTCAGCTGCTTGGACAGGCCGAAGGCCGACAGCCCGTAGGCCAGGCCGTAGCTCATCGCCTTGACCTTGCTGCGCATCTCGGGGGTGACGTCCTCGGGCGCGACGCCGAAGACCCGGGCACCGACGAACCGGTGCAGGTCCTCGCCGGTGCGGAAGGCCTCGATGAGCCCCTCGTCGCCGGAGAGGTGGGCCATGATCCGCATCTCGATCTGGCTGTAGTCGGCCGACATCAGCGACTCGTAGCCCTCGCCGACGACGAAGACCTCACGGATGCGGCGCCCCTCCTCGGTGCGGATGGGCACGTTCTGCAGGTTGGGGTCGGTGGACGACAGCCGCCCGGTGGCCGCGATGGTCTGCAGGTACGTGGTGTGGATGCGCCCGTCGTCGGCCACCGACTTGATCAGCCCCTCGACGGTGACCCGCAGCCGGCTGGTGTCGCGGTGGCGCAGCAGCGCCTCGAGGAAGGGGTGCTGGGTCTTCACGAACAGGTCGGCCAGGGCGTCGGCGTCGGTGGTGTAGCCGGTCTTGGTGCGCTTGGTCTTGGGCATCCCGAGCTGCTCGAAGAGCACCTCCTGCAGCTGCTTGGGGCTGCCGAGGTTGACGTCCTCGCGCCCGATGGCGTCGTAGGCGTCCTGCTGGGCCTGGCGCATCTTGGCGGCGAAGTCGGCCTCGAGCGCGGTGAGGGCGTCGCCGTCGACGGCGATGCCGGTGCGCTCCATCGTGGCCAGGATGTCGACCAGCGGGAGCTCCAGGTCGCGCAGGAGGTCCGAGCCGCCGGTCTCGTCGAGCTTGACGGCCAGCGCCTCGGACAGCTCGAGCACCGCCCGGGCCCGCACCATGGCGTCGCGGGCCGCGGTGTCGTCACCCTCCTCGACGTCGAAGGAGAGGGTGCCCTGGCGGCCCTGGTCGGCGGTGGCGGGGGCGTCGGCGCTGAGCTCGCGGCCCAGGTGGCGCACCACGAGGTCCTCGAGGTCGTAGGAGCGCTGGTCCGGCCGCACCAGGTAGGCCGCCAGCGCGGTGTCGCTGGTGACCCCGGCCAGGGTGAGCCCGCGGGTGGAGAGGGCCTGGAGCTGGGGTTTGGCGTCGTGCAGGACCTTGGGCGCGGACGGGTCGGCCAGCCACGAGGCCAGGGCGGCCTCCTGCTCGGGGGTGAGCGTGCCGAGGTCGAGGTGGGCGGTGGCGCCGTCGGTGCCCGCCAGCGAGATGGCGCCGGCGTCGCCTGCCCCGGCCCGGTACTCGCCGGCCACCACGACGCCGTGGGGGAGCGTGCGGCCCACCCCGCCGTCGCCGAAGCGCACCGTGAGGTCGTCGGCGGTGAAGACCTCGCCGTCGAGCTCGAAGCCGCCCTCGACCTCGTCGGCCTCGACCTCGAAGGTCTGGAAGAGCCGGTCGCGCAGCACCCGGAACTCGAGCCCGTCGAAGACCCGGTGCACCTCCTCGCGGTCCCACGAGGTGCGCTCGAGGTCGGCGACATCGAGGGGCAGCTCGAGGTCGTCGACCAGCCGGTTGAGCCGGCGGTTGCGCAGCACGTCGTCGAGGTGGGCCCGCAGGTTCTCGCCGGCCTTGCCCTTGATCTCGTCGACGTGGGCCACCACGCCCTGCAGGTCGCCGTACTGGGCGAGCCACTTCGCGGCGGTCTTGGGCCCCACTCCCGGGACGCCGGGCAGGTTGTCGCTGGACTCGCCCACGAGGGCCGCGAGGTCGCTGTAGCGGTCGGGGGGGACGAGGTACTTCTCCTCGACGGCGGCGGGGTCCATCCGCCACACCTCGGACACCCCGCGCACCGGGTAGACCAGGGTGACCTTGTCGGAGACGAGCTGGAAGGCGTCGCGGTCGCCGGTGCAGACGACGACCTCGCCCCCGGCCTCGACCGCCTGCCGCGTGAGGGTGGCGATGACGTCGTCGGCCTCGAAGCCCTCGACCCCGACGTGCCGGATGCGCAGGGCGTCGAGCACCTCGCGCAGGAGCGGCAGCTGGCCCGAGAACTCGGTGGGGGTCTTGGCGCGGCCGGCCTTGTACTCGGCGTACTGCTCGAGCCGGAAGGTCTGTCGCGAGACGTCGAAGGCGACGCCGACGTGGGTGGGGGCCTCGTCGCGCAGGACGTTGATGAGCATGGCCGTGAAGCCGTAGACGGCGTTGGTGTTCTGGCCGGTGCTGGTCGAGAAGTTCTCGACCGGGAGGGCGAAGAAGGCCCGGTAGGCCAGCGAGTGTCCGTCGAGGAGGAGGAGCTTCACGCATGGCAGCCTATCGACCATGACCGACACCCCCGCCGCCCCGGACCCCGCCTCCTCCCCCGCCGGCGAGCATGCCTCCGCCCTGGCCGCGATGACCGCGGCCAACCCCGACTCGCTGATGCAGCGGATGGGCATCGAGATCGTCGAGGCCGGCCCCGAGCGCCTGGTGGCGACGATGCCGGTGGCCGGCAACACCCAGCCGTACGGCCTGTTGCACGGGGGTGCCTCGGTGGTGCTCGCCGAGACCCTCGGCTCGGTCGGCGCCGCGCTGCACGCGGGCGAGGGCAAGGCCGTCGTCGGCCTCGACATCAACGCCACCCACCACCGGGCCGCGCGCTCGGGGCTGGTCACGGGCACCGCCACCGCGCTGAGCCTGGGGCGGACCCTCGCGAGCTACGAGGTCGTGGTCACCGACGACACCGGCAAGCGGGTCTGCACCTCGCGGATCACCTGCCTGATCCGCGACGCGGCGCCGGGCGCCTGAGTCGGAGCCCGCTCAGGCGGAGCGGGTCGGCACGAACGCGCGCTGGCGCAGGCTGCGGCGCCGCCGGGTGAGCTCGAGGCCGGTCTCGGCCGTCTCGGGGGCCAGCCGGCGCCGCAGCGGCCCGGTGCCGACGACGCGGCGGGTGACGCTGGAGGCGAAGCCGAGCCGGGCGAAGAAGCGGTTGGCCTCGCGGCTCGTGGTGGGGACGTTGGACACGATCTGCTCACAGCCGGCGCGCTCGGCCACCGACAGCACCACGGTGAGGAGCGACTTGGCCACCCCGTGCCGCCGGGCCTCGGGGCAGACGAAGAGCTGCTCGACCGCGACCTCGGGCGTGGGGCTCAGCCCGAACGGGTTGTCGGTGGTGATGGTGTAGCCCACCGGCGTGCCGTCGAGGGTCGCCACGAAGGCCTGGACCCCCGGGCGGCGCATGGCCTCGGCGAAGCGGCCGTCGGAGACCGCGCGGGCGCAGACGTCCGGGCTGCTCCCGGCGTCGACGCGGGCCTCGAGCCACAGGGCGATGAGCTGGGTCAGGTCCTCACCCACCGGCGCGACCTCGACGGATCGTCGTCCCACGCTGCCTCCTCGTCCGGGCGGGCCCCGTCGGGGCCCGCTTCCACCGAAGACTAGGCCCTCGGCCTCCCGCCTGGCGAGGGGGTGGGGCCCCCCAATTCCACAGCGGCCGAAGGGCGCCGGTCAGGCGTTCTCCATGCCTGCGACGACGGCGTCGGCGACCTCCTTCATCCCCATGCGCCGGTCCATCGCGGTCTTCTGGATCCACCGGAACGCCTCGGCCTCGGTGATCTTCAGCTTGGTCATCAGCACGCCCTTGGCGCGGTCGACGGCCTTGCGGGTCTCGAGCCGCTCGCCGAGGTCGGCGACCTCGCTCTCGAGGGTCTTCAGCTCGGCCCAGCGCGAGAGGGCGATGTCGAGCGCGGGCGTGACGTCGGAGGCGGTGAAGGGCTTGACGACGTACGCCATGACCCCGGCGTCGCGGGCCCGCTCGACGAGCTCCTTCTGGCTGAAGGCGGTGAGCATCACCACGGGGCAGATCCGCTCGGCGCCGATGACCTCGGCGGCGCTGATGCCGTCCATCACCGGCATCTTGACGTCCATGATCACGATGTCGGGCGCGAGGGAGCGCGCGAGCTCGACGGCCTGCTCCCCGTCGCCGGCCTGGCCGACGACGTCGTAGCCGGCCTCCCGGAGCATCTCGGCCAGGTCGAGGCGGATGATGGCCTCGTCCTCGGCGACCAGGACCCGCTTGGTGGTGGCTGCACTCTGCGTCATGTGCCGGGAGCGGGACTCGAACCCGCACGCCCTCGCGGGCAGAGCATTTTGAGTGCTCCGTGTCTGCCGTTCCACCACCCCGGCGGGGGCGCTGTCAGCATAGCCAGCCCGCCAGGGCCGGGTTCAGCCCTGTCCGCCGGCGTCGGCGTCGAGGTACGCCGGCGCGACGCGGTTCTTGGCGTCGCCGATACGGTGCACGCGCAGCGCGTTGGTGGACCCGGGGATGCCGGGCGGGGACCCGGCCACGATGATCACCAGGTCGCCCTCCTTGACCCGGCCGATCGAGAGCAGGAGCTCGTCGACCTGCATGGCCATGTCGTCGGTGTGGCGGACCTTGCCGACCAGGAAGGTCTCGACGCCCCAGGTGAGCGCGAGCTGGCTGCGGGTCGACTGGTTGGGCGTGAAGGCCAGCATCGGGATGCGCGGGCGGACGCGGGCCAGGCGCCGCGCGCTGTCGCCGCTCTCGGTGAAGGTGATGAGGAACTTCACCCCGAGCAGCTCGCCGATCTCGGCGGCGGCCGCGGTGACCGCGCCACCCTTGGAGTTGGGCCGGGTGCCGAGGGGGCGGATGCGGTGCAGCCCGTGGGTCTCGGTGTTCTCGATGATGCGCGCCATGGTGCGCACCGTGGCGAACGGGTTCTTGCCGACGCTGGTCTCGCCCGAGAGCATCAGGGCGTCGGCGCCGTCGAGCACGGCGTTGGCGGCGTCGGAGGCCTCCGCCCGGGTCGGGCGGCTGTTCTCGATCATCGACTCGAGCACCTGGGTGGCGACGATGACCGGCTTGGCGCGGCGGCGGGCGATCTCGCACGCGCGCTTCTGCACCAGCGGCACCTCCTCGAGCGGCATCTCGACGCCGAGGTCGCCGCGGGCCACCATCACGCCGTCGAAGGCGCGGATGATCTCGTCGAGGTTGTCGACGGCCTGGGGCTTCTCGATCTTGGCGATGACGGGCAGGCGACCGCCCTCCTCGTCCATGATCTCGTGGACGCGGATGATGTCGTCGGCCGAGCGCACGAACGACAGCGCGATCATGTCGGCCTTGGTGCGCAGGGCCCAGCGCAGGTCGTCCTCGTCCTTCTCGGACAGCGCGGGGACCGAGACGGCGACGCCCGGCAGGTTGATGCCCTTGTTGTTGCTCAGCGGGCCGCCTTCGAGCACCTGGCAGACGACGTCGGTGTCGGTGACCTCGGTGGCGATGAGGGCGATCTTGCCGTCGTCGATCAGGATGCGGTCACCCACGTGCACGTCGCCGGGCAGCCCCGAGTACGTGGTGCCGACCTCGTTGACGTCGCCCGGGACGTCACGGGTGGTGATGATGAACGTGGCACCGTTGACCAGCACCACGGGGCCGTCGGCGAAGCGCGCCGTGCGGATCTTGGGGCCCTGGAGGTCGACCAGCACCCCGACCGCGCGGCCCACGGCGTCACCCGCGGTGCGGACGTCGCGGTAGACCTGCTCGTGGTCGGCGTGGGTGCCGTGGGAGAGGTTCAGCCGGGCGACGTCCATGCCCGCTTTCACCAGCTCGCGGAGGTTCTCGGCCGAGGACGTGGCAGGGCCCAGGGTGCAGACGATCTTGGCGCGGCGCATGCTCGCCAGCCTATCGGTGGAAGCGGTTGCACCATGACGTGGGTCACATGCCGGGCCGACCCCACCTGCCCCACCCGCCCCAGCATTTCGGGGTCACCCCGAAATCGGCACGAGACCCCGGCTCGGAGCCGGGGTCTCGTGCTGGAAGCCTTGCGTCGAGGGTGGCGCGCGACCCGTCAGACCATCAGCGGGCGGTCGGTGGGGTTCACCGGACGGGGCAGGCGTGAGGGCTTGCGCATGAGCCAGGCGTCGACCTCGTGCGCCACCGACCGGCCCTCGGCGATGGCCCAGACGATGAGCGACTGCCCGCGCCCGGCGTCGCCGGCCACGAACACGCCCGGCACGCTCGACATGAAGTGCCCGTCCCGCGCGACGTTGGTGCGCTCGTCGCGGTCGGCACCGAGCTGCTCGAGCAGCCCCTCGGCCTGCGGCCCGACGAAGCCCATCGCCAGCAGCACCAGCTGGGCCGGGATCTCGCGCTCGGAGCCCTCGACCTTCTCGAAGCCCCGCTCGCCCATCCGGACCTCGTGCACGCGCAGCGCCCGCACCCGGCCCGCCTCGTCGCCCAGGATCTCGCTGGTGGTCGTGGCGTACACCCGGTCGCCGCCCTCCTCGTGGGCCGAGGCGACGCGGAAGAGCATCGGGTAGGTGGGCCACGGGTGCGCCCCGGACCGCTCGAGCCCCGGCTGCGGCATGATCTCGAGGCTCGTGACCGAGCGAGCACCCTGGCGGTGCGAGGTGCCGATGCAGTCGGCGCCGGTGTCGCCGCCGCCGATGACGATGACGTCCTTGCCGGTCGCGGTGACCTGGCCCTCGACGCTCTGCCCGAGCGCCACCCGGTTGGCCGGGGGCAGGAAGTCCATCGCCTGCACGACGCCGTCGAGCTCGCGCCCCGGCACCGGCAGGTCGCGCGGCACCGTGGAGCCGATGGCCACGACCACGGCGTCGAACCGCTTGCGCAGGTCGGCCCAGGTGATGTCGGTCCCGACGCTGACGCCGGTGCGGAACCGGGTGCCCTCGGACTTCATCTGGCCGATGCGGCGGTCGAGCACCGCCTTCTCCATCTTGAACTCGGGGATGCCGTAGCGCAGCAGGCCGCCCGGCTGGTCGGCCCGCTCGTAGACGGCCACGGTGTGCCCGGCGCGGGTCAGCTGCTGGGCGGTGGCCAGGCCCGCGGGGCCCGAGCCGACGACGGCCACGGTCTTGCCCGACAGCCGCTCCGGCGAGACCGGGGTGATGACGCCGTTCTCGAAGGCGCGGTCGACCAGGGTGACCTCGACCTGCTTGATCGTGACCGGCTGCTGGTTGATCCCCAGCACACAGGCCGACTCGCACGGCGCGGGGCACAGCCGACCGGTGAACTCGGGGAAGTTGTTCGTGGCGTGCAGCCGCTCGATGCCCTCGCGCCACTCACCGCGCCGGGCGAGGTCGTTCCACTCCGGGATGAGGTTGCCGAGCGGGCATCCGCTGTGGCAGAACGGGATGCCGCAGTCCATGCAGCGCGCGGCCTGGCGCTGGAGCTCGGGGACCGGCTGGTCCTCGTAGACCTCCTTCCAGTCGCGGATGCGCACCGGCACCGGCCGGCGCCGCGGCAGCTCACGCTCGCGCGTCTTGAGAAAGCCCTGGGGGTCAGCCACGGGAGGCCTCCATGATCCGCTCCCACACCTGGGCGCCGTCGGGGTCGAGGCCCTCCTTCTGCGCCGTGGCCCGCACGTCGAGGACGCGCTGGTACATGCGTGGGAGGACCAGGGTGAACGCCGACCGGGCACTGCCCCAGTCGGCCAGGAGGCGCGCGGCCACCGCCGAGTCGGTCCACCGGTGGTGGCGCTCGAGGAGGTCGTGCACCGCGTCCTCGTCGGCCGGGCGCAGGGGGCGCAGGTCGACGAGCTCGGGGTTGACCCGTGCCGGGTCGAGGTCGAGGACGTAGGCGAGGCCGCCGGACATCCCGGCCGCGACGTTGCGCCCGGTGGGCCCGAGGATCAGCGCCACTCCCCCGGTCATGTACTCGAGGCCGTGGTCGCCCACCCCCTCGACGACCGCGGTGGCCCCGGAGTTGCGGACGCAGAAGCGCTCGCCCACCCGGCCGCGGAGGAACAGCTCGCCCGAGGTGGCGCCGTAGCCGATGACGTTGCCGGCGATGACGTTGTCCTCGGCGACCAGCGCCGACCCCGGGGCGGGCCGGACGACGACGCGCCCGCCCGAGAGGCCCTTGCCGACGTAGTCGTTGGCGTCGCCCTCGAGCCGGAGGGTGATCCCGGCGGGCAGGAACGCGCCGAGGCTCTGCCCGGCCGACCCGGTGAGCGCGATGTCGATGGTGCCGTCGGGCAGCCCCTCGGAGTGCACCTTGGTGACCTCGTGGCCGAGCATCGTGCCGACGGTGCGGTTGACGTTGCGGATGGCGAAGCTCGCGGCCACGGGCTCGCCGTGGTCGATGGCGTCGCGCGCGGCGGCGATCAGCTGGTGGTCGAGCGCCTTCTCGAGGCCGTGGTCCTGGCCCACCCGGTGCCGGACGCCGGAGCCGTCGGGGCTGGTGACCTGGGTCAGGATCGGCGCGAGGTCGAGGCCCGAGGCCTTCCAGTGCTCGACGGCCTTGGCGACGTCGAGGTGCTGGATCTGGCCGACGGCCTCCTCGAGCGTGCGGAACCCGAGGGCCGCCAGGTGCTCGCGGACCTCCTCGGCGATGTACTCGAAGAAGGTCTCGACGAACTCGGGCGCCCCGGAGAAGCGCGCCCGCAGCTCGGGGTTCTGGGTGGCGATGCCGACCGGGCAGGTGTCGAGGTGGCAGACCCGCATCAGGATGCAGCCCGACACCACGAGCGGCGCGGTGGCGAAGCCGAACTCCTCGGCGCCCAGCAGCGCGGCGATGACGACGTCGCGGCCGGTCTTGAGCTGCCCGTCGACCTGCACCACGATGCGGTCGCGCAGCCCGTTGAGCACCAGCGTCTGCTGGGTCTCGGCCAGACCGAGCTCCCAGGGGCCGCCGGCGTGCTTGAGGCTGGTCAGCGGGCTGGCGCCGGTGCCGCCGTCGTTGCCCGAGATGAGCACGACGTCGGCGTGCGCCTTGCTGACCCCCGCGGCGACCGTGCCGACGCCCATCTCGGAGACGAGCTTGACGTGGATGCGCGCCTGCGGGTTGGCGTTCTTGAGGTCGTGGATGAGCTGCGCGAGGTCCTCGATCGAGTAGATGTCGTGGTGCGGCGGCGGGCTGATGAGCCCGACCCCGGGGGTGGAGTGCCGGGTCTTGGCCACCCAGGGGTAGACCTTGGGCCCGGGCAGCTGGCCGCCCTCACCGGGCTTGGCGCCCTGCGCCATCTTGATCTGGATGTCGTCGCTGTGGGTCAGGTAGAGCGAGGTCACGCCGAAGCGGCCCGAGGCCACCTGCTTGATGGCCGAGCGGCGCACCGGGTCGACGAGGCGGTCGGGGTCCTCCCCGCCCTCACCGGTGTTGGAGCGCGCCTTGAGGCGGTTCATCGCCACGGCCAGGGTCTCGTGCGCCTCCTGGCTGATCGAGCCGTAGCTCATCGCGCCCGTCGAGAAGCGCTGCACGATCGAGGCCACCGACTCGACCTCGTCGAGCGGCACGGGCTCGCGCGCCTCGACGCCCCCGAGGCGGAAGAGGCCACGCAGCGTCATCAGCCGGCCGGACTGCTCGTCGATGCGCTGGGTGTACTGCTTGAAGACGTCGTAGCGCCGCTGCCGGGTGGCGTGCTGGAGACGGAAGACGGTCTCGGGGTCGAACAGGTGCGGCTCGCCCTCGCGGCGCCACTGGTACTCGCCGCCCACGACGAGCTTGCGGTGCGCCTGGCGGATGCCGTCGGGCGGGTAGGCCATCTCGTGGCGCGCCGCGGTCTCGGCGGCCAGGACGCCCAGCCCGATGCCGCCGAGCTGGCTGACGGTGCCGGTGAAGAACTCGTCGACGAGCTCCTGGGAGAGGCCGATGGCCTCGAAGACCTGCGCGCCGCGGTAGGACGCGACGGTCGAGATGCCCATCTTCGACATCACCTTGAGCACGCCCTTGCCGAGCGCCTTGATGAGGTTGGCGACCGCCTTCTCCTCGGTGACCTCGGTGATGTCGCCGCGCCGGACCATGTCCTCGACGCTCTCCATGGCGAGGTAGGGGTTGATCGCGGCCGCGCCGTAGCCGATGAGCAGGGCGACGTGGTGGACCTCGCGCACGTCGCCGGCCTCGACGATGAGCCCGACCTGGGTGCGGGTCTTCTCGCGGATCAGGTGGTGGTGCACGGCCGAGGTGAGCAGCAGCGACGGGATGGGTGCGAGGTCGCCGTCGGAGTCGCGGTCCGAGAGCACGACGAAGCGCACCCCCGCGGCGATGGCCTCGGACACCTCGTCGAAGATCTCGTGCAGGCGCGCCCGCAGCGAGGCCTCGCCGCCGCTGACGTCGTAGGTGCCGCGGACGACGAGGGTCTCGAAGCCCGGCAGGTCGCCGTCGGCGTTGATGTGGACGATCTTGGCCAGCTCGTCGTTGTCGATGACCGGGAACGGCAGCACGACCTGGCGGGCGTGCGCCGCACCCGCGTCGAGCAGGTTGCCCTCGGGCCCGATGGTGCTGGCGAGCGAGGTGACGAGCTCCTCGCGGATGGCGTCGAGCGGGGGGTTGGTGACCTGGGCGAACAGCTGGGTGAAGTAGTCGAACACCAGGCGCGGCCGGTCGGAGAGCACCGCGATCGGGGTGTCGGTACCCATCGAGCCCAGCGCCTCGGCACCGCTGCGCGCCATCGGCGCCACCAGGATCTTCAGCTCCTCCTCGGTGTAGCCGAAGGTGCGCTGCCGGCGGGCCACCGAGGCGGCCGTGTGCACGATGTGCTCGCGCTCGGGGAGGTCGCCGAGCTCGAGGAGGCCGGCGTGCAGCCACTCCTCGTAGGGGTGCTCGCCCGCGAGGCCGGACTTGACCTCGTCGTCGCTGACGATGCGGCCCGCGGCCGTGTCGACGAGGAACATCCGCCCCGGCTGGAGCCGCCCGCGACGCACGACCCGCTCGGGCTCGAGGTCGAGGACCCCGGCCTCGGAGGCGAGCACGACCAGGCCGTCGTCGGTGACCCAGTAGCGCCCGGGACGCAGCCCGTTGCGGTCGAGCACGGCACCGACCAGGGTGCCGTCGGTGAACGCGACGCAGGCGGGGCCGTCCCAGGGCTCCATGAAGGTGGAGTGGAACTCGTAGAACGCCTTGCGGGCGGGGTCCATCGACTCGTGGTTCTCCCAGGCCTCCGGGATCATCATGAGGACGGCGTGCGGCAGCGAACGGCCGCCCAGGTGGATGAGCTCGAGCACCTCGTCGAACGACGCGGAGTCGGAGGCCTCGGGGCTGCAGATCGGCGAGAGGCGCGCCAGGTCGCCGGCGAGCACGTCGGACGCCAGCTGGCTCTCGCGGGCGTGCATCCAGTTGCGGTTCCCCTTGACCGTGTTGATCTCGCCGTTGTGGGCGATGAGCCGGTAGGGGTGGGCCAGCGGCCAGCTCGGGAAGGTGTTGGTCGAGAAGCGGGAGTGCACCAGCGCCAGCTCGGTGGCGAACCGCTCGTCGGACAGGTCGGGGAAGAACGGCTCGAGCTGGCCGGTGGTCAGCATCCCCTTGTAGACGATGGTGCGCGACGACAGCGACGGGAAGTAGACCTCGCCCTCCCGCTCGGCGCGCTTGCGCAGGGCGAACGCGAGGCGGTCGAGCGCCACCCCCTCGCGGCGGTCGTGGGAGGCGACGAACAGCTGGCGGAAGAACGGCATGGTCTCGCGGGCGGCGGCGCCGACCAGGTCGGGCACCACCGGGACGTCGCGCCAGGCCAGGACCTGGAGGCCCTCGGAGGCCGCGATCTCCTCGATGCGGGCCTCGGCGGCGCGACGGGCGGCCTCGTCGGCGGGCAGGTAGACCATCCCGGCCGCGTAGGACCCGGCGCCGGGCAGCTCGGTCCCGACGACGGCCCGGAAGAACGCGTCGGGGATCTGGGTGAGGATGCCGGCGCCGTCGCCGACCAGCGGGTCGGCGCCGGTGGCACCGCGGTGGTCGAGGTTGCGCAGGGCGTCGAGGGCGTGGACGACGATGTCGTGGCCGGCGGTGCCCCTCATGGTCGCGACCATGGCGACGCCGCACGCGTCGTGCTCGTGCTGGCGGCGGTACAGGCCCACGTCTGCGGGCTGGGCGGAGAAGCTGGCGACGGACACGTCGGATCACCGTCCTCGGGGGTCGTCGGCCCCGGAGGACCGGCACGGCAAGGTCAGGCGCGGACGACTATGGCCACGTCCGGGAATGGTATCCCCGGCCCCCGGCGTCTTGCCATTCGAGCCGTGCTATCCCACATCCTGGAACTCGGGCTCCTGGGCCGCCTCGGTCCGGCGGGCGCGCCGGCGGGTGTACCAGATGATCCACAGCCCCAGCAGGAAGACGACGATGCTGGTCCACACGTTGAGCCGCTGGCCCAGGATCATCTCGGCCTCGTCGGTGCGCAGCTTCTCGACGACGATGCGCCCCAGCGGGTAGCCGGCCACGTAGAACCCGAGCAGCTGCCCCGGCACCAGCCGGCGCCGGTGGTCGAGCAGGAGTAGGAAGACGCCGAGGACGACCAGGAAGGCCGACTCGTAGAGGAAGGTCGGCTGGAACACCCCCAGCAGCACCGGGTGGCCGGAGGCGTCGGTGACGGCCCGCCCGGCGCTCTGGTCCCACTGGTGGATCTCGAGGCCCCAGGGGCGCGTCGTGGGGCCGCCGTAGAGCTCGTTGTTGAACCAGTTGCCCCAGCGCCCGATGGCCTGGGCGAACACGACGCCGGGCGCCGCGGCATCCGTGAAGGCCAGGAACGAGACCCCCGAGCGCCGGCAGCCGATCCACGCGCCGACCGCCCCGAGCGCGACGGCCCCCCAGATGCCGAGGCCGCCGTTCCAGATCTTCAGGGCGTCGACCAGGTGCCCGCCCTCGCCGAAGTACGGACCCGGCGTGGTGACGACGTGGTAGAGCCGGCCGCCGATGATCCCGAGGATCACGGCGTAGGCCGCGACGTCGAGCACGACCTCGCGCTCGTAGCCGCGGTCGACGAGCCGGCGCCCGGTGAGCCAGACCGCGAGCGCGATGCCGATGAGGATGCACACCGCGTAGGCGCGGATGGTCAGCGGACCGAGGTGCAGGGCCGCGGTGGTGGGGCTGGGCAGGTAGGTGAGCACGTCGGTGGCCGGCCTCGGGGAGGTCAGCGGCTCACTTCGTCGCGTTCTGGACGGCCTGGGTGAAGAGCTCGGGGGTGCCCACCTGCTGCAGGTCGAGCTCCTTGCCGGCCAGCTTCAGGGTAGGGGTGCCCCGCACGCCGTCGGCGAAGCTCTTGGTCTCGACCGAGTTGACGTAGTCGACGTACTTGCCGGCGTCGTAGCACTGCTGCCAGGTCGTGAGGGCGGCGCCGGAGATGCCCGAGGCCTGCGCGAAGCCCTTCAGCTGGGCGTCGGTGAACCCGTCGCCCTCGCTGGGCTGGTGCGCGTAGGCCTGGTCGTGGAACGCCTGGAACTTCCCGGCGTCGGCGGCGCAGAAGGCGGCGTTGGCGGCCTTGGTCGACCAGTCGTTGCGCAGGTTGTCGTCGAGGAAGTTCTTCACGTGGTAGACGAGCTTGAGCTTGCCCGCCTCGGCGAGGCTCTCGACGGTGCTGCCGAGCTGGTCCTCGAAGGCCTTGCAGGCCGGGCACTGGAAGTCCTCGTAGAGGTCGAGGGTCGGCGCGCCCGCGGCCGGGGTGACGTCGGGGAAGGCCGGGTAGCCGGCACCGAGCGCCGTGACGCCCGGGGGCAGGGCGTTGCCACCGCCGGTGATGGCGTTCTTCTGGTTGGCCTGGGCCCAGACGACACCGGCCACGACCGCGATGATGGCGACCACGAGCACCACGGTGGCGACGACGATCTTGTTCGCTCCCCCACCGCCCCCGGACCTCTGGGCCGCCTGGATCTTCGCCTGTCGGGCGCTGGCCGGAGCCTTGCCCCGGGTCGTCGTGTTCTTGGCCATGGTGCGCGGTGGAGCCTTTCGTGTCAGGCGGCGGTCAGTGTCCGAAGAGGACGCGGTCGAGGGCGGCGAGCGTTCGCGGACGCCACCACAGCCACAGCCCCGCCGCGGCGAAGCCGGCGTCGCGGGCGATCTCCTGAGGGTACTTCGTCTCGCTGGCCCCGACCTGGCCGCCGCCGCCGAAGCAGCCGCAGTCGATGGTCAGGCCCCGGGCCCAGGCCTGCGAGATGCCGATGACGAACGCCACCATGAGCAGGGTCGACACGATGGCCACGGGGCGGGTGAACAGCCCCAGGACGAGCAGGATGCCGAGGACGATCTCGAGGAACGGCAGGGCCAGGCCCACGTAGCCCGCGAGGCCCATCGGCATGATCTCGTAGGCCTGGACGGCCCGCTGCGCGGTGAGGGGCCGGCCGACCTTGGCGATGCCGGCGACGATGAGGACGATGCCGAGGAAGAGCCGGGCCAGCAGCCCGACGACGTCGAGGACCCGCTCCCGGCGGTACCAGGGCTCGGTGTCGGCCCCGACCTCGTCGACGCTGGCGCTCATCGCTGACCTTCCCGCACACCCGCGGCGAGCTCCGCGGTCAACGTACGCAACGCCTCGAGCCGGTCGGCGAGTTCCCCTTCACCCCCGAGCGTGCGCACCAGGGCCGAGCCGACGATGACGCCGTCGGCGTAGGCCGCGATCTCGGCGGCCTGCGCGCGGGTCGAGACGCCCAGCCCGATGCACACCGGGAGGTCGGTGACCTGGCGGACGCGCTCGACGAGCCCGCGCGCGTCGGAGTCGACGCTGGTGCGGGCGCCGGTGACGCCCATGGTGGAGGCGGCGTAGACGAAGCCGCGGCACGCCGTGGTGACCGTGACGAGGCGCTCGGGGGTGCTGCTGGGCGCCACGAGGAACACCCGGTCGAGGCCGTGCCGGTCGCTGGCGTCGAGCCAGTCCTGGGCCTCGTCCGGCACGAGGTCGGGGGTGATCAGGCCGGAGCCGCCGCTGGCCGCGAGCTCGGCGGCGAAGCGCTCGACGCCGCGGTGCAGGACCAGGTTCCAGTAGGTCATGACGACCGCGGCCGCGCCGGCGTCGCGCACGGCCTCGACGGCGGTCAGGACGTCGTCGACGCGGGCGCCCCCGGCCAGGGCGACCGACATCGCCTCCTGGTTGACGGGGCCGTCGATGACGGGGTCGCTGTAGGGGATGCCGACCTCGACGACGTCGCAGCCGGCCTCGACGAGCACGCGCATGGCGGCGACCGAGCCCTCGACGGTGGGGTAGCCCACCGGCAGGTAGCCGATCAGGGCGGCCCGCCCCTCGGCGCGACAGCGCGCCAGGACCTCGCCGACCCCGGTGGTCGTCGCGGTCACTGGGTGCCCTCCTCGACCAGCCCGAACCAGGCGGCCGCGGTGTGCATGTCCTTGTCGCCACGCCCCGAGAGGTTGACGAGCACCAGCCCGTCGGGCCCCAGCTCGCGGCCGACCTGCATGGCGCCGACCAGGGCGTGCGCCGACTCCAGGGCCGGGATGATGCCCTCGGTGCGCGCCAGCAGCGAGAACGCCTCCATGACCTGGTCGTCGGTGGCGTAGCGGTACTCGGCGCGGCCGGAGTCGCGCAGGTGGGCGTGCTCGGGCCCGACGCTGGGGTAGTCGAGCCCGGCGCTGATCGAGTGCGACTCGACGGTCTGGCCGTCACGGTCCTGCATCAGGTAGCTCATGGCGCCGTGCAGTACCCCGGGCGTGGACGAGGAGCCGGCGAACCGGGCCGCGTGGCGACCCGACTCGACGCCCTCCCCCCCGGCCTCGACGCCGACGAGGCGGACGCCCTCGTCGCCGACGAAACGGTGGAAGATGCCCATCGCGTTGGAGCCGCCGCCGACGCACGCGACCACCGCGTCGGGCAGGCGCCCGGTGAGCTCGAGGACCTGGGCGCGCGCCTCCTCGCCGATGATCTTGTGGAAGTCGCGCACCATCTCGGGGAACGGGTGCGGGCCGGTGACGGTGCCGATCGCGTAGTGCGTGGTCGACACGTTCGTGACCCAGTCGCGCAGCGCCTCGTTGATGGCGTCCTTGAGCGTGGCGCTGCCGTGCTCGACCGCCACGACCTCGGCCCCGAGGATCTTCATCCGGGCGACGTTGAGGGCCTGACGCTCGGTGTCGACCTTCCCCATGTAGATGCGGCACTCCAGGCCCATGAGGGCGGCCGCGGTGGCCGTGGCGACCCCGTGCTGGCCGGCGCCGGTCTCGGCGATGATCCGCGTCTTGCCCATGCGCTTGGTGATGAGCGCCTGCGCCAGCACGTTGTTGATCTTGTGCGAGCCGGTGTGGTTGAGGTCCTCGCGCTTGAGCAGGACCCGGGCGCCGCCGCAGTGCGCCGCGAACCGCGGGACTTCGGTGAGGATGCTCGGCCGCCCGGTGTAGGTGGCGTGCAGGCGGGCCAGCTCGTCCTGGAACTCGGGGTCGACGGCCGCCTTCTGGCGCGCCTCGTCGAGCTGCTCGAGGGCGGGGATGAGGGCCTCGGGGACGTAGCGGCCCCCGAACGCGCCGAAGCGGCCGGGGCGCTCGACCTCGACCGGGACCAGGTCGTCGGTGCCGGCGGAGTCGGTGGTGTGGGTGGTCATGAGGCTCCTCCTGGGGCGCCGGCGGCGACGATGGCCGCGGCCGCCCCGCGTGGGTCGCCGGTCCGCACCAGGGCCTCGCCCACCAGCACGGCGTCGGCACCCTGGGCGGCGTAGGCGGCGGCGTCACCGGGACCCCCGACGCCGGACTCGGCGACACTGACGACGCCGGCCGGGAGCAGGGGTCGCAGCCGGGAGAAGGTGTCGGGGTACACCTCGAGGGTCTTGAGGTCGCGGGCGTTGACCCCGACCACGGTGGCCCCGGCGTCGAGCGCGCGCTGGGTCTCGTCCTCGTCGTGGACCTCGACCAGGGCCGTCATCCCGAGCTCGCGGACCCGGCCCAGCAGGGCGGCCAGGGTGGCATCGTCGAGCGCGGCCACGATGAGCAGGACGAGGTCGGCGCCGTGGGCCCGGGCCTCCCACACCTGGTAGTCGGTGACGACGAAGTCCTTGCGCAGGACCGGGACGCCGACGGCGGCCCGCACGGCGTCGAGGTCCGCCAGGGTGCCGCCGAAGCGCCGCTGCTCGGTGAGGACCGAGATGGCGCTGGCCCCGCCCTCGACGTAGGACGCCGCGAGGACGGCGGGGTCGGGGATGTCGGCGAGCGCGCCCTTGCTGGGGCTGGAGCGCTTGACCTCGGCGATCAGCGACAGGCCGGGACGGCGCAGGACCGCCTCGGCGTCCAAGGGCGGCGCGGCGGCCAGCACGGCCTGCTCGAGAGCGGCCGCCGGGACGGCGCGCCGGCGCTCGGCGAGGTCGGCACGGACCCCGGCGACGATGCCGTCGAGGACGGTGGTCACGGACGCACGCGAGGTCACCGGAGCGAGGGTTCGCGCTCGACGTCGCGCCCCGCCGTGCCGTAGCCGGCCATCGACAGCACCTTGCCGGCGATGGCACCGACGAGGGCCAGCACCGCACCCCCGACGAACAGCCACGGGTTGGGGAACACCACCGCGATCGACATGACCGCCGCCGCGACGATGATGATGATGACCGCGGTCCAGGCGGCCACGCTGTGGCCGTGGTCCTCGTGCTCGTCCATGGTGTCCACCTTAGGTGTCGTGCAAGGGTGGCGGCCGTCGCCGCCGGGTCTCGACCGTCGATTGTGTCAGGTTCGGGGAGCGTCGCCGGTGCGGGGGTCCTCCGCCGGGGCCGTGGGGTCGCGCCCGGCCGACAGGGCGTCCCAGGCGCTGCTGACCCGCTCGCCCCGGGAGCCCGCCACGTGCCCGGCCCCCGACCCGTCGGGCGCCTCGTAGCGCGTCGACGGCCCGGACCAGCGGGGCCGGCCGACCAGGGCCAGCCCCAGGGCGGCGGCGGCCACCAGGAGGCCGGCGACCGCGACCCAGGGCCACGCCGTGGTCGAGGCGACGGCGTCGACGGTGCCGGTACGCCCCACGCGGCTGGCGGCCACCGGCCCCAGCGCGGCGGAGGGGTCGACGACGACCCGCACGACGAGGACCGCGGCCAGCACGACACATCCGGCCCAGAGCACCAGGCCGACCAGGCGGCCGACGCGGCCCGCGGCGACGACGGCCACCGCGGCCGCGGCCACGGCCAGCGCCACCGCCGAGAGCCCGGGCGCGACGTCCGCCCCGGACGCGACGACGCGGCTGCCGCCGAGGACGGCGTCGTCGACCGTGCCCGACAGCCAGGGCCGCAGGCCTGCGAGGAGGAGCACCCCGGCCCCGAGGAGGGCCAGCAACGCGACGGGGCCACGCCCGGTGAGGCGCCTCACGACACGGTCCGCATCGCCCCGGCGGTGGCGACGGCCCGCAGCGCGGCGGTGGCCTTGGCCACGCACTCCTCGTGCTCGCGGACGGGCACGGAGTCGGCCACGATGCCCGCGCCGGCCTGGACGTGAGCGGTGCCGTCGCGGATCACGGCGGTGCGGATGGCGATGGCCATGTCGAGGTCGCCGTGGAAGTCGAGGTAGCCCACCACGCCGCCGTAGATGCCGCGCCGCGACTGCTCGTAGCGCTCGATGAGGGCCAGGGCGCGGGGCTTGGGCGCCCCCGACAGGGTGCCGGCCGGGAACGTCGAGACCAGCACGTCGTAGGCGGAGGTGTCGGGCCGGGTGTCGCCGACGACGGTCGACTCGATGTGCATGACGTGGCTGTAGCGGCGCACGTCCATGAACTCCACGACGTCGACGGTGCCCGGGCGGCACACCCGCTGGAGGTCGTTGCGGCCGAGGTCGACCAGCATCACGTGCTCGGAGCGCTCCTTGGGGTCGGCCAGCAGCTCGTCCTGGAGGCGCACGTCGTCCTCGGGGGTCTTGCCCCGGGGCCGCGACCCCGCGATGGGATGGGTGATGGCCCGCTCCCCCGTGACCCGCACCAGCGCCTCGGGGCTGCTGCCGACGACGGCGTAGGAGGAGCCGTCCGGGTGCGGCAGCCGGAAGAGGTACATGTACGGGCTGGGGTTGGTCGCGCGCAGCGCCCGGTAGACGTCGACCGGGTCGGCCGGGCAGGCGAGCGAGAAGCGCTGCGAGAGCACGACCTGGAAGACCTCGCCGGCGCGGATGTCCTCCTGGGCCCGCTCGACGACCTCCTGGTAGCGCGCCGGGGTGGTGTCCGAGACGACGTGCCGCATGGCCTCGGCCACGGCCCCGGTGTCGACGACGGCCACCGTGCTGGGGGCGGGGGCCGCGAGCGCGGCGGTCATCGCGTCGAGGCGGGCCACCGCGTCGGCCCACGCGTCCTCGACCCGCTCGTCGGTGTCGTCGTAGTTGACGGCATTGGCCACCAGCAGGATGGAGCCGTCGGCGTGGTCGAGCACCGCGAGGTCGGTGGCGAGCATCATCGCGAGCTCGGGCAGCCCCAGCGCGTCGGGCAGCTCCGTGGGGACCTTCTCCCAGCGGCGCACGGCGTCGTACGCGATGGCCCCGACCATCCCGCCGGTCAGCGGCGGCAGGCCGGCGATGGGCGGGGTGGCCAGCGCCTCCATGGTGGCGCGCAGCGCCTCGGTGGCCAGACCCTCCGTGGGCACCCCCACGGG
Source organism: Phycicoccus duodecadis (assembly GCF_002846495.1). Lineage (NCBI taxonomy): Bacteria > Bacillati > Actinomycetota > Actinomycetes > Micrococcales > Intrasporangiaceae > Phycicoccus > Phycicoccus duodecadis. Next base: position 3,470,802 of record NZ_PJNE01000001.1, on the reverse strand, counting down.
CGGGTCGCCGATCCAGTGGGCGCGCCCGTCCTTCTCGGTGAGGGTGGCGCGGCTGGCCGCCCCGACGATCGACCAGCGCGACCACATCCCGCCGTGCTCGGCCGACTCGAGGAGGAAGGTGCCGGGGCGGTCGCCCGCGAGCTTGCGGTAGACGCCCACCGGGGTCTCGCCGTCGCCGAGGAGGCGGCGCACCACGGGGATGACCCGGCGGTCGCGGGCGAGCACCCCGAAGGTGTCGAGCCCCGGCCAGGTCTGGCCGTACGACAGGTCCGGGCTCTCGGCGGCGGCGGCGCCGTTCACGCCCCGGCTCCGACGACGGCGCCGAGGTCGCCGGCCTCGAAGCAGGTGCGGTCCCCGGTGTGGCACGCGGCACCGACCTGCTCCACGCGGACGAGGAGGGCGTCGCCGTCGCAGTCGAGCGCGACCGAGCGCACGAACTGGGCGTGCCCGGAGGTGTCGCCCTTGCGCCAGTACTCCTGGCGGCTGCGCGACCAGAAGGTGACCCGGCCCTCGGTGAGGGTGCGGCGCAGCGCCTCGTCGTCCATCCAGCCCAGCATGAGGACCTCGCCGGTGTCGTGCTGCTGGACGACCGCGGCGACGAGGCCGGCAGCGTCACGGGTCAGGCGCGCGGCGACCGCGGGGTCGAGGACGGCGTCGGAGGTGGGCACGCCCTCATTCTGCCGTGGCGCCGACGGCACTCACGTCGTGGCCCGCGCGGGGAGCGGCCGACAGCCTGCGGTCGAGCGCCACGTAGGCCGCCCCGACCGCGACGACCAGCACCGTGATGCCGACGCACGCGGCGACGACCGCCCCCCAGCCGTTCCCGGACGGGTCGAGGAACGGGTAGGGGTACCAGCCCGAGAGGCCGCCGACGACCAGGGTGTAGGCGAGCCACAGCAGCGGCCAGACCAGCACCTCGGGGGCCGAGCGCCACGACGAGCGCGGGCGTGGCCCGACCGCGGCCCAGACCGCGATGGCCAGCACCGGCACCACCATGTGCAGCAGCTTGTCGGCCACGTAGTTCAGGCCTTCGAGGTGCAGCAGCGGGCGGAGCAGCACGAAGTGCACCAGCCCGGTGACGGTGATGCCGACCAGGGCGGCCAGGCGCACCGGGCGCCACCAGCGGCCGTCCCGCAGCGGGTCGTGCCAGAGCTGCCAGGCGGTGACGGCCACCAGCAGGTTGCTCTGGATCGTGAAGTACGAGACCAGACGGCCCAGCCGGGTCGCCAGCGGGGGGACCGCCGTCTCGGCCAGTACGGACGCGCCGCTGACCACCAGGACGGTCTGCAGCACCAGGGCCAGCGTGGCCACGAGCGCGACGACGAGGTGCGCGGTGCGCGCACGGGTGGGCGTCATCCCGCGGATTCTAGGTCCGGGGGTCAGCGGACCGGCAGACCTTCGACACGCAGCGCGGCCTTGACCTCGCCGATGGTGAGGTCGCCGAAGTGGAAGACGCTGGCGGCCAGCACGGCGTCGGCCCCGGCCGCGACCGCGGGGGCGAAGTGCTCGACGGTGCCGGCTCCGCCGCTGGCGATGACCGGGACGGCGACCGCGGCCCGCACGAGCCGGATCAGCTCGAGGTCGAAGCCGTCGCGGGTGCCGTCGGCATCCATCGAGTTGAGCAGGATCTCGCCCGCGCCGAGGGCCTCGGCCCGTGCGCACCACTCGACGGCGTCGAGGCCGGTGCCGGTGCGGCCGCCGTGGGTGGTCACCTCGAAGCCGCCCGTGGGCGTGCCGTCGGCGGCGCGGCGCCGGCGGACGTCGGCGGAGAGCACCAGCACCTGGGCGCCGAAGCGGTCGGCGGTCTCGGCGATGAGGGCGGGGCGGGCGATGGCGGCGGTGTTGACGCCCACCTTGTCGGCGCCCGCCCGCAGCAGCCGGTCGACGTCGTCGACGGTGCGCACGCCGCCGCCGACGGTCAGCGGGATGAAGACCTCCTCGGCCGTGCGGGCCACGACGTCGTACATCGTGGCGCGGTCGCCGCTGCTCGCCGTGACGTCGAGGAAGGTGAGCTCGTCGGCGCCCTGCTCGCCGTAGCGCCGGGCCAGCTCGACGGGGTCGCCGGCGTCGCGCAGGCCCTGGAAGTTGACGCCCTTGACGACCCGGCCGGCGTCGACGTCAAGGCACGGGATGACACGGACGGCGACCGACACCGGCCCAGCGTAGCCGCGGACTAGGGTCACCCCTCGTGTGGTTCCAGGTGACCGGGCCGGCGGACCCGGAGCACGTCGCGGCCGTGGTCGCGGCGCTCGGGCGGGCCCGGGTGCGGGACGGGAGCGCCGTGGTCGCCGTCGACGGCCCGAGCGGGTCGGGCAAGACCACGCTCGCGAACGCCGTCGCCGACGCCCTCGGCTGCCCGGTGGTGCATCTCGACGAGCTCTACCCCGGGTGGGACGGCCTCGCGGCGGTGGTGCCCCTGCTGGTCGACCAGGTGCTGCTGCCCCTCTCCCGGGGCGAGGACGCCCGGTACCGGGTGTGGGACTGGGCGCACGACCGGTGGGGCGGCGAGCGCACGGTGGCGGCGGCCCCGGTCGTGGTCGTCGAGGGGTGCGGCGCGAGCGTGGGCGCGGCGGGCGGGCTGGCCGCCGTGCGGGTGTGGGTCGAGGCCTCGACCGACGAACGTCGGCGCCGCGGCCTCGCCCGCGACGGCGAGACCTACCGGCCGCACTGGGAGCGCTGGGCCGCCCAGGAGCGCGACCTGTTCGGCGCCGACGGCACCCGGGAGCGGGCCGACCTGGTGCTCGTCACCGACGGCGCGCGCTGAGGGTGGCCGGACACGTCCTTCCCGGATGGCAGGATGCCCCGGTGAGCACGACCGCGGCCCGGACGCTGCCTTCCTGGACGGTCGTGACCGGCATCGTCCTGGTGGCGGCCAACCTCCGCACCCTGATGGCGAGCCTGCCCCCGCTGGCCGAGGCGGTGCGCTCCGACCTCGGCCTCTCGAACGCCTGGATGGGGGTGCTGACCACCCTGCCGGTGCTGTGCATGGGGCTGCTGGCGCCGTTGGCCAACCAGGTCGGGCGCCGGCTCGGCCCGGCGACCGCCGTGGGGTGCGGCGTGGGGCTGGTGCTCGTCGGGCTGGCGGTGCGCGGCGCGGGCGGCGGCCTGGTGTGGGCGCTGTACGCGGGCACCTTCGTGGCCGGCGCGGGCATCGCGCTCGCGGGCACCCTGCTGCCGGGCATCGTCAAGGCGGTGTTCCCGGCGCACCGCGCGGGCTTCGGCACCGGCGTGACGATGATGGCGATGATGGGCTTCGCCGGCGTGGCCTCGGCCACCTCGGTGCCGCTGGCCGGGGTGCTGGGCGGCTGGTCGGGGTCGCTGCTCTCGTGGGTCGTCCTCGCGGCCGTCGCGCTGCTGGCCTGGGTGCCGGTCACGGTGTCGGCCCGCCGGCGGAGCGCGGCCACTCCCGACACCGACACCGGCTCGCACGCGCTGCCCTGGCGGAGCACGACCGCGTGGCTGCTCGCCGGGTACCTCGCGTGCCAGTCGTGGCAGTTCTACTCGTCGCTGGCCTGGGTGGCGCCGACCTACGAGGCCTCCGGCTGGACCGCCCGCGACGCCGGGCTGCTGATGTCGGTGTTCACCGGCGCGCAGCTGGTGTCCGGGCTCGTGGCGCCGACCCTGCTCGACCGGGTGCGCGACCCGCGGGTGCTGCTGGTCGGGGCCAGTGTCCTGGGCGGGCTCGGCGAGATCGGGGTCTGGCTGGCGCCGAACGCCGCGCCGTGGGCGTGGGCCCTGCTGCTCGGCGCCGGTCAGGGGGCGTGCTTCGCTCTGGGCCTGGGGCTGCTGGTGCGCTACTCGACCACCGCGCGTGACAGCGCGCGGCTCACCGCCATGGCGTTCCTGGTCAGCTACACGGTGGCGTCGGCGGGCCCGGCCACGATGGGCGCGGTGCGCGACGCCACCGGCTCGTACACGGCCCTGTGGGCGGTGCTGGCTGCGGTCGCGCTGCCGCAGCTGCTCGCGATCGCCCGGCTGCGGCCGGACGCCGCGCGGGTCGGCGCCTCCCCCGTCTCCGGCTGACGTACCGCGGCGCTCAGTAGCCGGCCGCGGCGTCCTGGCGGTCGCGGACCAGGGTCGCGAGCCGACGGGCCTCGGCGCGGCCGAACTCGGCGTCGACGCGCTGGATGGCCATCACGGCCAGGTCGTCGCCGTCGTCCAGCTCGAGGGTGACCCAGGGGTCGCCGTCGGGGAAGCGCACCTGCACGACCTCGCTCCAGGCCACGGTGCGGCGTTGCACGAGGTTGTGCACCGCGAGCCCGTCGGGGCCGGGCACCGCGCGGATGACGGAGTAGCGACCGATGAACGCGCCCACCATGAGCCCGAAGACGACGAGGGCCGCCTGGTCGAACGGGTTCCAGTGCCCCGTGAGGCCCATCCCGACGGCCACGGCGACGCAGACCACCACGAAGGTGACGGCCACGACCTGCGGCACCACCCGCCCGCGCCGGGGCCGGAACGGCGCGTCGGCGGCCGTCCCCGGGCCGCCGGGGGCGTCGCTCACAACCGGCACGCGGTGATGTCGGTGACCAGGATGGCGCGGGCGCCGAGCTCGTAGAGCTCGTCCATGACGGCGTTGGTGACGGCCCGCGGGACCATGGCCCGCACCGCGCACCAGTCGCGGTTCTGCAGCGACGAGACCGTGGGGCTCTCGAGGCCGGGAGTGATCGCGCAGGCGCGGTCGACCAGGTCGGCCGGCACGTCGTAGTCGAGCATCACGTAGTGGCGGGCGGTGACGACGCCGAGCAGGCGGCGCCGCAGCACCTCGACCGCGAAGGCGTCGTCGGACCCTTCTCGCCGCACCAGCACCGCCTCGCTGCGCAGGATGGGGTCGCCGAACACCTCGAGACCCTGGCTGCGCAGGGTGGCGCCGGTCTCGACCACGTCGGCGATGACGTCGGCGACCCCGAGGGTGATGGCGGTCTCGACGGCGCCGTCGAGGCGCACCACCTCGGCGCTGACACCGTGGTCGGCCAGGTGCTTCTCGACCAGGCCCTGGTAGCTCGTGGCCACCCGGCAGCCCGCGATGTCCTCGATGCGGGTGGCGGTCCCGGGGCGCGCGGCGTAGCGGAAGGTCGAGGCGCCGAACCCGAGATCCATCACCTCGACCGCGGCCGAGCCCGAGTCGAGCAGGAGGTCGCGCCCGGTGATGCCGCAGTCGACGGTGCCGGAGCCGACGTAGACCGCGATGTCGCGCGGGCGCAGGTAGAAGAGCTCGACGTCACCCGCCTCGTCGCGCACGACGAGCTCCTTGGTGTCGCGGCGGGTCCGGTACCCGGCCTCGCGCAGCATGGCGGCCGCGGGGTCGGACAGCGATCCCTTGTTGGGGACGGCGATGCGCAGCATGTCAGGGGTCCTCGGGGTTCGGGCCGCTCAGAGGTGGCGGTAGACGTCGTCAGGGGTGAGGTCGGAGGCGATCATCAGCACCTGCAGGTGGTAGAGCAGCTGGCTGACCTCCTCGGCCGTGCGCTCGCGCCCTTCGTGCTCGGCCGCCATCCACACCTCGGCGGCCTCCTCGACGATCTTCTTGCCGATGGCGTGCACGCCGGCGTCGAGCTCGCGGACGGTGCCGGAGCCCTCGGGGCGGGTGCGCGCCTTCTCGGCGAGCTCGGCGTACAGCGCGTCGAACGTCTTCACGATGGTCAAGGGTACGGCGCCCGGCGGGCGGGCCGGACCGCGGTCAGAAGGGCGGACCGCTCGGCGGTGGGAGCACTGGTGGTCTCGGGGAGTGGACCGGCGTGTAGAGCAGGTCGGGGTGGGTCGGGGTGGGTCGGTGGTGTTCGATGCGGCAGCGGATGCGGGGTCTTGCTGGTGGTGGGCCCGGGTTGTGTTCGAGGTGGTACTCGAGGGTGCTGTGGGGTGCGTCGGGGGTGACGAGGCGGGGGTTGTAGGTGAGGGTGGCGGGGTCGGTGCCGGTGTCGGGTAGGACGGCGGGGTGGAGGTGGTCGATGGGGTGGGTGGTGCGGGCCCGGCCGGTGGGGTCGGTCCAGGTGAGGGTGGCGTCGGGGTGGAGGAGGGCGCGCCAGCCGGGGCGTTGTTTGATGCGGTGGTGTCGGCGGCAGAGGCAGACCAGGTTGGCTGCTGATGTCGGGCCGGTGGGCCAGGGGGTGACGTGGTCGAGGTCGCAGAAGCGGGCGGCGACGTGGCAGCCGGGGAAGCGGCAGTGCCCGTCGCGGGCGCGGACCAGCGAGGCCAGGGCCCTCCCGGGGCGGTAGGCGTCGGTGGTGAGCTCGCCGGCGAGGTCGAGCAGGGCACCGGTGAGCGGGTCACACGGGGCGAGGCCCACGCGGGGTTCGCCCCGCGGTCGCGGTGCGGCCCGGCCGGCGCTGGTGGAGGTAGGGCCGGTGGAGCTCGGGTGGGCGCTGGCACGGTCGAGCCACGCGCGAGAGACCAACATCGGCTCGCCGGGGCGGAGGCCGGTGACCTCGAGCAGATCGCCCGGCGCTGCCTGGCTCGCCCCAGCCTCGCTCGCGGGCGTAGGACCTGTGGGCGCATCGGCCGCGATGGTGTGGACGACCTGGACGTCGATGGTCGCGTTCCCCGCCACCAGGTCGGTCAGGGCCTGGGCGCGGGCCCGGTCGACCCGGTCACACACGCCGTCGGTGACGTACTGCTGCGCGAGGGCGTCGATCGCGGCCCAGGCCTGGGCTGCTTCTTCGGAGGGGAAGGTGCCGTGCCAGGTGTCGACCCCGGGTTCGCCGACCCACCGTTCGAGGCGGCATTCGGACCGGGCGCGGACGGCGCGTTGGCGAAGCAGGTCGGGCGAGATCCGGGCCAGCATCCGACGGACCCGGCGCCGCAACCGCGGCCCGTCCTCGCTGCCGAAGTACTCGTCCAGGCCGCCGACCACCGACGCGGCGACCTCGGCCGGGGCCTCCTCGAGCTCGGTCGCCACCACCGACGCCCGGTACGCATCCAACCGCCCGGCACCCATCGCGGTGTGCAACCCACCCAGCCCGGTCTCGGTCGCGGTGCCTTCCGGACCGTCCGCGGCGAGACGGACCGCCGCCCGCACCCGCCGCTCGGCGTGCACGGCGGTCACGGCCAGCACCCCGGACACGATCGCCGAAGCGTCCAACGCCACGTGGCCGAGCGCCCGGTGGGTGTCGATGACCTCCCCGTCGTCCAGGACCTCCGGCTCGATCGCCGCCAGCCGCACGATCGCGGCATCCTGCGCCGCGGTCGCGGTGTCGATCACGGCCTGCAGCTCGCCGAGAGCCTGGGCCCACTCCTCCTGCGACCCGCGCAGCTCGCTCGGGCACAGAGCGTCCGTCAACATCTGACGCGCTGAACGTGCGGCACTCAGAACGTCCTGCGGACCGGTCGTCACTGCCATCGAAACCCCCTCCCCTGTACCCACGATCTTACTCGATCACGGTGACACGAACAAGCGTTCGAGGGCACCAATTCACAATCGGGGCAACGTTTTTCCCGCCATGAGCGCGACTGGAGGGGCGGATGTGACGACCACAGGAGAATGCGCCCGCCCGCGGGAAGGAGGGACCGCGGAGGCCGCCATCCAGGCCGTCTGGAACAGGACCACGGACGAGCCGTCACCAGCCGGACAGCCCGGACCCGAGCAAGCGAACGGGCGGGCCGGCCTCGCCGACCCGCCCGTTCGCGGTGCGCCCCAAGGTGCGCTGAACCCCCCTCAGACGGAGGCCGGTTCGGCGCGTCGACCGCCCCGCTCGAGGTCGGCCTCACGGGTGAGCCTCACCCACTGGGTGAACCCGTAGATCACGAACATCCCGTAGAAGATGTACATCACCGAGGTCGGCACGTAGCCCGTCGCGAAACCGAGCGGCACCCCGACCAAATCGACGCCGATCCAGGCCAGCCAGAACTCGTTCCAGCCGCGCGCCATCGAGTACGTGGCCACGATCGAGCCGACGAAGATCCAGGCGTCGCACCAGTAGAACCACCACTGCGGGGTGTAGTACGGGTTGGGCGAGAGGTTCCACAGCGCCACGAACAGCTGGTGCACCACGACGGTGCCCAGGAGCCAGCCGGCACCGACGACCAGACGCTCGCGGCTCGTCATCCAGCGCGGGATGACGGCCGGGGCGCCGGTGCCACCGGAGGCCTTGCGGTGCTGGGACCAGCGGACCCAGCCGTAGATGCTGACGATGATGAAGAAGACCTGCCGCCCGGACTGGCCGAACAGGGGGATGCGCTGGTCGGCGCCGAACGCAGCGCCGATGTAGACGAAGAACAGCATGATGTTGGCGACGATGCCCACCGGCCAGGCCCACACGGCGCGCTTCATGCCGTACCAGGCCGATGCGACGCCGATGAGGACGCCGATCAGCTCGAGCCAGTGCAGCGTGTACGGGCCGATGGCGATGCCGGCGTCGATCGCCTGCTGGAAGAGGTTCTGCGACGGGTCGGTCGCGGTGACGAGGGCGTTCATGGGGGCGGGGGGCTCCGTTCTGCGGGGTGGGAGGTGGTGCTATTCGGGGTGGGAGGTGGTGCTGTGCGGGGTGGGGGATGCGGGTCGGCTCGAGGACGCTCGATGCGGGCTGGCAGGTTACTCGGCGGGTGCAGGGGCGAGGGCGCGCAGCGTGACGGCCGTGGCGACGGCGGCGGTGGCCGCCTCGTGCCCCTTGTCCTCGCTGCTGCCCGGCAGGCCGGCCCGGTCGAGCGCCTGCTCGGTCGTGTCGCAGGTGAGCACGCCGAAGCCGACCGGTACGCCGGTGCCGACGGCGACCTGGGTCAGGCCGGCCGTGACGCCCTGGCAGACGTACTCGAAGTGGGGGGTGCCCCCGCGGACGACGACACCGAGCGCGACGAGGGCGTCATGATGGGGCGCCAGTCGCGCGCACGCCACGCTGAGCTCGACCGTGCCCGGCACCCGGACCACCGTGGGCGACGTGACGCCGGCGCCCTCGAGGCCGCGCAGGGCCCCGGCGAGGAGGCCGTCCATCACCTCCTGGTGCCACGAGGCCGCCACGACGGCGACCCGCAGCCCGTGCCCGTCGACGCTGACGACGGGGGCTCCGTCTCCGCTCATGCTCGGCGTACTCCTTCGGTGAGTGGTGACACGCGCCGGGTCCTGGCTGCGGCGACCTGCGGCCGGCCGCTCACGCCGTCGTCCCGGTGTCGGTGCTGTCGACGACGAGGTCGTGGCCGAGCCGGTCGCGCTTGGTACGAAGGTAGGTGCGGTTGTCGGGACCGGGGGCGATGCGCAGCCGCTCGACGCTCGTGACCTCGATGCCGTGCCCGCGCAGGGCCGCGACCTTGGCGGGGTTGTTGGTCAGCAGCCGCACCGACTCGATGCCCAGGTCGACGAGTACGGCTGCGCCGGCGGCGTACTCGCGTGCGTCGACGGGCAGCCCGAGCTCGAGTTGCGCGTCGACGGTGTCGAGCCCCTGGTCCTGGAGCTCGTACGCGCGCAGCTTGGCACCGAGACCCACCCCGCGCCCCTCGTGGCCGCGCAGGTACACGACGACCCCGCCCTCGGCAGCCACCCGCTCGAGGGCCCGCTCGAGCTGCGGCCCGCAGTCGCAGCGCTGCGAGCCCAGGACGTCGCCGGTCAGGCACTCCGAATGCAGCCGGACCAGCGGCGCGGCGCCCGGGACACCCCGGGGGCTCACGAGCGCGAGGTGCTCGACCCCCGTGACGACGTCGCGGTAGGCGACGGTGCGGAAGGTGCCGTGCCGCGTCGGCAGCACCGTGTCGGCGACGCGCTCGACCCGGTCGTGGCGCTGGCGCCAGGCGACGAGGTCGGCGATGGTCAGGACGGGCAGGTCGTGCTCGATGCCGAGCGCCAGCACCTCGGGGGTGCGCAGCATCGTGCCGTCGTCGGCCACCAGCTCGCCGATGGCGCCGACAGGCGCCAGGCCCGCGAGCCGGCACAGGTCGACGGCCGCCTCGGTGTGGCCGGCGCGGGTGAGCACGCCGCCGTCGCGCGCCCGCAGCGGCACGACGTGCCCGGGGCGGACGAGGTCGTCGGGCCCGGTCGCCGGGTCGGCCAGGGTGCGGATGGTGTGGGCGCGGTCGGCGGCCGAGATGCCCGTGGTGACCCCGGCGGCCGCGTCGACCGTGACCGTGTACGCGGTGCGGCGCGGGTCGCGGTTGTCGAGCACCATCAACGGCAGCGCCAGCCGGTCGGCGACCTCGGCCGTGACCGGCGCGCAGAGGTAGCCGGAGCTGTGCCGGATGGTCCACGCCAGCCACGCGTCGGTGAGGGTCTGCGCGGCCAGCACGACATCGCCCTCGTTCTCGCGGTCCGCGTCGTCGAGGACCAGCACCGGCCGCCCGGCGCGCAGCGCATCGAGCGCCTGCTCGACGGTGGCGAGGCTCATGACGTGGCCTCCGCCGCGAAGCGGGCGGCCAGCAGCCGCTCGACGTACTTCGCCAGGACGTCGACCTCGAGGTTGACCGGGTCGCCGACGCCCTTGGTGCCGAGTGTCGTGAGCCCGAGCGTGGTCGGGATGAGCGACACCGTGAACGAGGACTCCCCCACGTCGACCACGGTCAGGCTGACGCCGTCGACCGTGATGGACCCCTTCTCGACGACGTAGGGCGCGAGCCCGCGCGGCAGCGAGACCTCGACGACCTCCCACTGCTCACCGGGCGTCCGCGCGATGAGGGTGCCGGTGCCGTCGACGTGGCCCTGCACGACGTGACCCCCGAAGCGACCGGACGCGGGCATGGCGCGCTCGAGGTTCACCGGAGCGCCGGCCTCGAGCGCGCCGAGGCTCGACCGGGCGAGGGTCTCGGCCATCACGTCGACCGAGAACTCCCCGTCGCCGTGCGTGACGACCGTGAGGCAGACCCCGTTGACCGCGATCGAGGCCCCGTGCTCGGCGTCGCTCGTCACGAGCGGTCCACGGATGGTCAGCCGCGCGGAGTCGGTGGCGGTCTCGAGCGCGACGACGGTGCCGAGCTCCTCGACGATGCCGGTGAACATGGCGGTCAGCTCCTTGCCAGGGGTCGGGTGGTGATCCGGACGTCGGCCCCGATGACGGTGACGTCGGTGGGGCGCAGGCGCACGGCATCGGTGATGGTCGTGACGCCGAGGTCGGCCGTGACCGACGGGCCGGCGCCGAGGAGGGCGGGCGCGAGGTAGGTGACGAGCTCGTCGACCATCCCGGCCCTGAGGAACGCGGCGGTCAGGGTGGGCCCGCCCTCGAGCAGCACCCGGTGGACGCCGCCCGCGTGCAGGGCCGCCAGCACCTCGGCCGGGTCGTGGGTCGCGAGCGCCAGGGTCTCGGCCGCACCGTCACGCAGCCGGGCGGTGGCCGGGAGGGGGCGGCGCCCGACGACGACGCGCAGCGGCTGGCGCGCGGCCGCGGTGCCGTCGTCGCCGCGCACGGTGAGCTGCGGGTCGTCGGTGAGCGCGGTGCCGGTGCCCACGACGACCGCGCCGCAGCGGGCGCGCAGCGCGTGCACGTCCTCGCGGGCAGCCTCGCCGGTGATCCACCGGCTCGAGCCGTCGGCGGCGGCGACGCGCCCGTCGAGGGTCGACGCGGTCTTGGCGACGACCCACGGGCGGCCGGTGCGGCGGGCGTGCAGCCACGAGGCGTTGAGCTCCTCGGCCTGCTCGGCCAGCGGGCCGCGCTCGACGGCGACCCCGGCGGCGGCCAGGGTGGCCCCTCCCCCGGCGGCGTCCGGGTCGGGGTCGGCCACCGCGAACACAACGCGCGCGATCCCGGCGTCGAGCAGGGTCCGGGTGCAGGGGCCGGTGCGGCCGGTGTGGTCGCACGGCTCGAGGGTGACGTGGGCGGTTCCGCCCCGGGCCCGGTCACCGGCCTGCGCGAGAGCGTCGACCTCGGCGTGCGCGCTACCGGCACCACGGTGGTGGCCGACGCCGACCACGGCGCCCGCGGCGTCGGTGACGACGCAGCCCACGCGGGGGTTGGGGTCGGCCTCGGGGCCGAGGCGGGCAGCATCGAGTGCCCGCTGCATCAGCGCGGTGCTCTCGTCCATCTCTCGCCCTCGTGCCTCGAACCGGTCAGCGGTCGGGCTCCGGGCGGATGGTCGACGCCGACGGCAGCGGCGCGCGCGTGCGCGCCGACCATCACGACCACCGACGAGACCTGGTGGTCCCGTCGGCACGTGCGCCTACCATCCGGACTTTCACCGTCGGTCCTGGAGTTCCACCAGGTCAACCGGCCGCTGGCTGCGGTCGGGTCGCGGACTGTCACCGCCGGCTCGGAGTTACACCGACCCCGGAGCACGTGTGCCCAGTATGCACCCGCGGAGCCCGGCGAGGGGCTCAGCCCTCGACGACCAGGCCCATCGCCCGCAGGATGCCGGCGGCCGCACCGGCGTCCACGCGCATCCCGCGCACCCGGTTCTCGACCGGGTCGAGGTCGTAGCCCTCGGCACCCACCAGGACGGCCTCGCGCAGGTCGGTCCCGGCGAAGGCGGCGCCGCCGAAGTCGCAGCCGCCGAGGTCGGCGCGGCGCAGGTCGGCCCCGGCGAGGTCGACCTCGCGCAGCGAGCAGTCGGCGAAGCGGGCACCCGCCGCGGCCACGTCGCGGAACGAGCCGAGGTCGAGGCGGCAACGCTCGAAGTCCCACGGCCGGGTCGACAGCGGCGCGACCGCCGCCCGGCCCCACACCACCCCGAGTGCCTTGCAGTCGACGAACCGGCAGTCGGTGAAGCGCGTGCCGATGAGATCGGCCATCGACAGGTTGCACCCCGTGAGGGTGCAGTCGGTGAGGATGCAGTCGCGCAGCACCGCCTTCTCGAGGACGCACCCGTCGAGCCGGCACCCTTCGAGCTCGACACCCTCGAGGACCTCCCCCGGGGCGAGCCCCTCGGTGAGGTCGAGGTCGGCCGCGTAGCCGTCACTCGCGACGAGCCGCTCCAGGAGCGAGGGCACGGTCAGTGCCGGTGCCGCAGGGCCAGGGCCCGCAGGTCCGCGATGGCGTCCGGGACCGAGTCCTTGCCGTAGACCGCCGACCCGGCGACGAAGACGTCGGCTCCCGCCTCGGCACACTGCTCGATGGTGTCGGCGGCGACCCCGCCGTCGACCTGCACCCAGATCTCGCCGCCGTGCCGCCGGACGGCCTCGCGGACCTGGCGCACCTTGGGCATCTGGTCGGCCATGAACGACTGGCCGCCGAAGCCGGGCTCGACCGTCATGACCAGGACCATGTCGACCTCGGGCAGCAGCTCCTCGTAGGGCGCGAAGTCGGTGCCGGGCTTGACGGCGAACGCTGCCCGCGCCCCGGCCGCCCGGATGGCGCGGGCGGTGGCCACGGGGTCGGCGGCGGCCTCGACGTGGAAGGTGACCGACCCCGCGCCGGCCTCGGCGTAGCCGGGCGCCCAGCGGTCGGGGTCGTCGATCATCAGGTGGCAGTCGAGGGGGACGGGCGAGACCTTCAGCAGCGCCTCGACCACCGGCAGCCCCAGGGTCAGGTTGGGGACGAAGTGGTTGTCCATGACGTCGACGTGGGCCCAGTCGGCCGTGGCGATGGCCTCGAGCTCGGACTGGAGGTTCGCGAAGTCGGAGGCCAGGATCGAGGGCGAGATCTGCACGGGCGCCACCCTAGCGAGATGCGTGCGCGGTCAGGACGGACGCTTGCGCAGCAGGGCCAGGAACATCGCGTCGGTGCCGTGCACGTGCGGCCAGAGCTGCACGTACGGGCCGTCGCCCAGCTCGGGCAGCTGCTCGCCCGCGGCGTCGCGCAGGTACGGACGCGCGTCGACCACCTCGACGTCGTCGCGCTTCTTGAGGACGTCGGAGACCACGAACCGGGTCTCGGCCACGTGCGGGCTGCAGGTGGAGTACGCGACGACCCCGCCGGGCGCCACGGCGTCGAGGGCCGAGGCGAGCAGCGCGCGCTGCAGCGGGCCGAGGGTCGCGAGGTCGGCGGGCTGCCGGCGCCAGCGCGCCTCGGGGCGGCGGCGCAGCGCCCCCAGCCCGGTGCACGGGGCGTCGACCAGCACCCTCCCGTAGCGGCCCGGCTCGTCGTCGCCGATCTCGCGGCCGTCGGCGGTGCGGACCTCGACCGAGCGTCCAGCGGCCTCGGCACGCGCGGTGAGGCGGGTCAGGGTCGAGCGCACCAGGGCGGCCCGATGGGGGGTGACCTCGACCGCGGTCAGGTCGGCGCCGGCCTCCAGCGCGAGGGCCGCGAGCACCCCTGCCTTGCCCCCGGGCCCGGCGCACATGTCGAGCCAGCGGGCGGGGACCTCGGGCCCCACCTCGACGGCCGCGAGCGCCAGCGCCACGTGCTGCGAGCCCTCGTCCTGCACGGCCGCGCGGCCGTCGCGGACGGCGGCGATGCGCCCGGGGTCACCGCTGCGCAGCCGCACACCGACGGCCGAGGCCGGGCTCGGCTCGGCGTCGGCGTCGGCCGCGAGCTCGTCGACCCCGACCAGCCCGGGGCGGGCCACCAGGTGCACCTGCGGGGGGACGTTGTCGGCGGCCAGCAGGGCCGAGAGCTCGGCGTCGACGGTGTCGGCGGTGGCACGGGCGTGACCCAGCAGGGCGGCCCGGATGGCGGTGACCACCCACTCGGGGTGCGAGTGGCGCACGGCCAGTGCCGGCACTCCCCCGCCCGCGGGCGTCACGGCCTCGGTCCACTCCTCGAGCGAGCGCTCGCTGGTGCGGCGCAGCACGGCGTTGACCAGCCCCGACGCGCCCTGCCCGACCACGGTGCGCGCCAGCCCGACGGTCTGGTCGGCGGCGGCGTGAGCGGGGACCCGCATCCCGAGCAGCTGGTGCACCCCGAGCCGCAGCACGTCGAGGATCTCGGGGTCGATGCGCTCGACCGGGCGGTCGGCGGCCACGGCGATGACGGCGTCGTAGAGCCCCTGCCAGCGGACCGTGCCGAACGCGAGCTCGGTGGCGAAGGCGGCGTCCCGGGGGCCGAGCGCGCGCTGGCGGATGATCCGGGGCATCTCGAGGTTGGCGTAGGCCCCGTCGGCGACCGCCCGCAGCAGCTGGAAGGCGGCGAAGCGGGTCGGCTCGGCGCGGCGGGTCCGCTGCGCCGGGGTGGTGACGGAGCGGCGGCGCGGGCCGCCGCCGGTGGGTCGGTCGGGGCGGTCGGGCACCCGCCGAGGCTAACGGTCAGCGGCCCGCCCGTCCCACCCGCCTCACCGGCGACCGGCCGGCGGCCCCAGCCGCCACCGGGGCCGCTGATGTGCTGAGATGCCGTCATGGCACCGGACGACATCAGCGAGTGGCGGCGCGCGCACGACCGCGTCTGCACCCTCGTCCTCGACGCCGGCGACGACGCGATGGAGTTCACCGTGCCGGCGACCCCGGCGTGGACCGCCCGCGACCTGCTGTCGCACATGGTCGGCCTGGGCGCCGACGTGCTCGCCGGCGACGAGCCCGACGACCACAACGCCACCTGGACCCAGGCCCAGGTCGAGGCGCGGCGCGGCCGCCCTGCCTCCGCGCTGGTGCGCGAGTGGCGCTCGCTGGCCCCCGACCTCGTCGACTGGATGCGCCTGAACGGCACCCGCCCACTGGGCGACGTCGTCATCCACGAACAGGACCTCCGGGGAGCGCTCCGCATGCCCGGCGCCCGCGACACCCCCGGGCTCGACGCCGTCCGTGAGCGGATGCTGGGGCGCTGGCGCGCCGCCGTCGCCGACCTCCCCCCGGTGCTGCTCGACGCCGGCGACCGCCGCTGGGTGTCCCACGGGACCGACGACGACGCGGCGACGGTGCTGCAGGCCTCCGGGTTCGACCTCTTCCGGGCCCTCACCGCCCGCCGCACCGAGGCCCAGCTGCGGAGCTGGGTCGCCCGCGGTGACGTGCAGCCCTACCTGGCAGCGTTCAGCGGGCTCGGTCCCCTCCCCGCGGAACCACTGCCGGGCGAGTGACGCGCGCGCCTCAGCCCAGGGTCTCGCCCTCGGCGACGCGCACGCCCCGGGCCCAGTCGGCCGCGGCCATCCCCTTCTTGCCGGCCGGCCGCACCTCGCCCAGGACGACCGGGCCGGAGGCGGTACCCACCAGCACCGCACGCTTGGTGGCGCGGACGGCGCCGGGCGCGAGCGCGGGCCCGTCGTCCGGCGGCGCGGTGACGGACGCGAACGGCCCGATGCCCAGCCGCTCGCCACGGAACGTGCTCCAGGCCCCGGGGTTCGGGGTGCAGCCGCGGACCTGCCGGTCGACGACGTGCGCCGGGAGCGCCCAGCGGACCGCGGCCTCCTCGGTCGTCAGCTTGGGCGCGTGGCTGACCCCGTCGGCAGGCTGGGGCACCGCGACCAGCGAGCCCTCCTCGAGCCCGTCCATGGTGGCCACCAGCAGCCCGGCGCCGGTGTCGGCCAAGCGGGCCAGCAGCGTGCCGGCGGTGTCGTCGGGGCGGACGGTCTCGGTGACGGCGCCGAGCACGGGGCCGGTGTCGAGACCCTCCTCGATGACGAAGGTGCTGGCGCCGGTGAGCTCGTCGCCCGCCATCAGGGCCCGCTGCACCGGTGCGGCCCCCCGCCACGCGGGCAGCAGCGAGAAGTGCAGGTTGACCCAGCCGTGGACGGGGACGTCGAGCGCGACCCGCGGCAGCAGCGCCCCGTAGGCGACCACCGGGCAACAGTCGGGGGCGATGGCCCGCAGCCGGTCGAGGAACTCCGGGTCGCGCGGCCGGTCGGGCGTCAGCACCTCGAGGCCGTGCTCGAGCGCGACCTGCTTGACCGGCGAGGCCACCAGTGAGCGGCCCCGACCGGCGCGGGCGTCCGGGCGGGTGACGACGGCCACGACCTCGTGGCGCGAGGCCAGCAGGGCGCGCAGCGACGGGACCGCGGTGTCGGGGGTACCGGCCAGGACGAGACGCACCCGGCGAGTCTAGGTGCGCCCCGGGACCCCGCCTCAGGAGGCGGGGTCGCGGGGGTCGACCCGCACGGTGACGGGGTCGGGCTCCTTGCGGGCCGAGGCCCGGGCCTTGAGGGCAGCGAGCTCGCGCGCGAGGACGGCGCCGTCCTCGACCGTGGCGGTGAGCAGGGCCCGCCAGCGGTCGCCGGCCTGCGGCAGCGGGCCGAGCACGGAGGCCGGCACGAGGGGCTCGAGCTCGGCCAGGGCCGCCGCCACGGCCGCTCGCGACCCGGTGAGCGCGGCCAGGCGCGCGGTGGGCGGCAGCGACAGCTCGCGCCGCTCGTCGAGCTCGCGGCCGGCGAACCAGGCGGGGTCCCAGCGCACGAGCGCCTCGACGGCCGGGACCGACACGTGGGTGGGGGCTCCGGCCAGGACGACGCGCCCGCCCTCGGCGGCCGGGCGCACCAGGGCCACGGCCGCGCACCAGCGGCGCAGGGCCTCCTCGCCGGCGTCGAGCGTGGGGCGGTCGAGCAGGGCCCACGCGTCGAGCAGGAGGGCCGCCGCGTAGCCGCCGTCGGCCACCGGCTCGGCCCCGGGCGTGGAGACGACCAGGCGCGGCCCGCCGGCCACCGCGTCGAGCACGGTGCCGGCTCCCGAGCGCTCGACCGGCACCCCCGGGAACGCGCGCCCCAGCTCCTCGGCGGTGCGGCGCGCCCCCACCACCGACGAGCGCAGCCGCGTCCCCGAGCACGCGGGGCACGAGAACGCCGTCTCGACCCGCCCGCACCAGCGGCAGGCCGGCGGCCCGGCGGGGCCGGCCAGCGCCAGCGGGCCGGCGCACACGACGCACCGGGCCGGCCGGCGGCAGTCCTGGCAGGACAGCGACGGCAGGTACCCCCGGCGCGGCACCTGCACCAGCACCGGCCCCGACGCCAGGGCCTCCTTGGCCAGCCGCCATCCCACGCTCGGCAGGTGCGCGGCGGCCGCGGCGGGATCGCGCTCGACGTCGGTGCCCTCACCGGCCACGCGGACCGCCGCCACCGCCCCACGCACGGCGGTTCGCGGGGCGTCGACGGCCTTCAGCACGTCACGCGCCACGAGGTCGGCCACGGCGACCGAGCGGGTGAGGCCGGCGGTGAGGACGGCCGCCCCCTCCTGCTCGGCGCGCGCCAGCAGGACCTCGCGCACGTGCGGGTAGGGCGCCCGCGGCTCCTCGAGCAGGTCGTCGCCGTCGTCCCACCACACGACCAGGCCGAGGTCGTGCACCGGCGCGAAGGCGGCCGCCCGGGTGCCGACCACCACCGGTACGTGGCCGCGCCGCGCCTTGAGGTAGGCGGTGTAACGCGCCTGCGGCCCCTGGTCGGCGGTGAGCCGGACGTGGCGCCCCGGACCGAGGACGGCCAGCAGGGCCGCCTCGACCCGCCGTACGTCGCGGTGGTCCGGCACGACCACGACGGCCCCGCGCCCGGCCTCGACGCAGGCCCGGGCCGCTTCGGCCACCAGCGCGGGCCACGCGGCATCCGGCGCGACGGTGGGCAGCGCCAGCACCGAGGCCCGGGGAGCGCCCCCACCGCGCAGGTGGGTCAGGAAGGCCGGCCCTGCGGGGTACGGGAGCCAGGCTCGGGGCTCGTGCTCGGGGAGGGGCGGGTGCTCGGGCGGCTCGGGGGGCAGCGCCTGCTCGGCCCGGGCGTGGCGCGGAGGCACCGCGAGCCGCAGGACGTCGCCGAGGGTCCCCGCGTAGCGGGCGGCCACCGCCCGCGCCGCGCGCAGCACCTCGGGGGTGAGCACCGGCTCGGGCGAGACCACCCGGCGCAGCGGCGAGAGGCGGCCCGCGTGGTCGGCGGCGTCGCGGCGCTCGAGGACCCAGCCGTCGAGGTCCTGCCCGGCGAAGCGCACCTTCACCCGCACCCCGGGCTCGGCAGCGGCGGCGGCCGACTCGGGCACCGTGTACTCGAAGGGCCGGTCGAGGTGGGCCAGGCCGGTGTCGACCTGGACCAGGGCCACCGGCCGGTCGTCGGTGGTGGGGTCGGCGCCCACGGGCCGGCGCCGCGGGGCCGGCGTGGGCGCGGCGGGGACGCCGAGGGCCAGCTGCTGGCCCTCGTCCGCACTCCCCGTCACGGCCCCGAACCTAGCGGAGCCCGCCGACCCCGGAAGGGCCGGCGGGCTCCGCCTGTGGACGACGGGCCGGTCAGCCGGCCACCGCGCGCTGGAGCGCCTCGACGCGGTCGGTGCGCTCCCAGGTGAAGGCGTTCTCGACGCCCGCGGCGCTCGTGCGGCCGAAGTGCCCGTACGCCGCGGTCGGCTTGTAGATGGGCCGCAGCAGGTCGAGGTCCTCGAGGATGGCGAGCGGGCGCAGGTCGAAGACGCGGTGGATGGCCGCCTGGATCTTGTCGACCGGGGCGGTCTCGGTGCCGAAGGTCTCGACGTAGAGCCCCACGGGCTGGGCGACGCCGATGGCGTAGGCCACCTGCACCTCGCAGCGGCGGGCCAGGCCGGCCGCGACGACGTTCTTGGCGACCCACCGCATCGCGTAGGCGGCCGAGCGGTCGACCTTCGAGGGGTCCTTGCCCGAGAACGCGCCGCCACCGTGGCGCGCCATCCCGCCGTAGGTGTCGACGATGATCTTGCGGCCGGTGAGGCCGGCGTCGCCCATCGGGCCACCGATGACGAACTTGCCGGTGGGGTTGATGTAGGTCGTGTAGGAGTCGGTGCGCAGCTGGGTGCCGGAGTCGGCGAGCTCGGCCAGGACCGGCTCGATGACGTGGCTGCGGATGTCGGGGTCGAGCAGGCCGTCGAGGCTGATGTCGTCGGCGTGCTGGGTCGAGAGCACCACGGCGTCGAGCGAGACGGCGGTGTCGCCGTCGTACGCGATGGTGACCTGGGTCTTGCCGTCGGGGCGCAGGTAGGACAGCTCGCCGTTCTTGCGGACGGCCGTCAGGCGCTCCGAGAGCCGGTGCGCGAGGTAGATCGGCAGCGGCATGAGCTCGGCGGTGTCCTCGCAGGCGTAGCCGAACATCAGGCCCTGGTCGCCGGCGCCCTGCTTGTCCTTGGGGTCGACCCCGCCGGTGCGGTTCTCGAACGCGGTGTCGACCCCCTGGGCGATGTCCGGGCTCTGCTGCCCGATCGACACCTCGACGCCGCACGAGGCGCCGTCGAAGCCCTTGGTCGAGGAGTCGTAGCCGATGCCGAGCACCGTCTCGCGGACCACCTGCGGGATCTCGACGTACGCCTCGGTGGTCACCTCGCCGGCGACGTGGACCAGACCGGTCGTCACCATCGTCTCGACCGCGACCCGGCTGTGCGGGTCCTGGGCGAGGAGCGCGTCGAGGATGCTGTCGGAGATCTGATCGCAGATCTTGTCCGGGTGGCCCTCGGTGACGGACTCGGACGTGAACAGGCGTGCGGACACGCGGCAACTCCTTCATGGTCGACATCCACCGCGAACCGGTGGTGGCACCTCGTCAATCTACCTGCCGCGTGAGACCCGCTTCCTCTGGTCCGGCACGTGGCGGGCCGTTCTGTAATCATGGGCCTCGTGTCCGACCGGTCGAGCAGTGAGCCGACGACGACGGGCCGTGCGCCGACGCCGCCCGCGAGCCCCGTCGACGAGGCGCTGGGCCTGCTCACCCGGGCCCAGACCCTGGCCGACCAGCTCCGTGAGGACGCGGGTCGCGAGCTGCGCGAGGCTCGCGCCGAGGCGGCCCGGATACGTGACGAGACCGCCGCCGCCGCCCACGAGCTCGCCACCCTCTCGGCGCGCGTCGAGGCCGGCCGGGCCGAGGCCGAGCGCACCCTGGCCGACACCCGTGCCGAGGTCGAGATCATGCTGGCCGACGCCGCCGACCAGGCGGCACAGCTGCGCGCCGGGGCCACCAAGGCCACCGACGAGGCGCTCAACATCGCCCAGGACCAGGCCGCCGCCCTGCTGGCCGACGCCCAGGAGCGCGCCGAGGCCCTGCTGGGCACGGCCCGCGGCGAGCACGACACCACGATGGCGCGGCTCGCCGACGAGGAGCGCGCCCACCAGGAGCGCTGGACCCACGAGCACGAGCGGCACACCGGCGAGCTCGTCGCACTGCGGGAGTCGACCGAGCAGGAGCTGCACGGGCTGCGCGACGAGGCCGAGACCTACGCGGCGCGCCACCGCGAGGAGGCCGAGGCCGAGGTCGCCTCCCGGCTGGCGGCCCTCACGACCCGCGAGAACGGCGCCCGCGTCGAGGCCGACCTGCTGGTCGAGGACGCCCGCACCGCCGCGGCCCGCATCGTCACCGACGCCGAGATCGAGGCCCACGCCACCGTCGAGGCCGCCGACAAGCACCTCACCTGGGCACAGGGAACGGTCCGCGAGATCCTCGACCGCACCGAGACCGAACGCGAGCGGCGCGCCCGCGAGCACCACCAGGAGCTCGCCGACCGGGCCCGCACCCACCGACACCGGGTCCAGACCCTCCTCGGGAGCGCCACCGCCAAGGCCCGCGACCGGCTGGCGGAGGCCGAGGCCGAGTCGCGCCGGCTGCGCGAGCAGGCCGCGTCGGTGCTGGCCGAGGCCCGCGCCGACGCCGAGCGCACCCGGGCCGCCGCCACGGCCGAGTCCGACCGGCTCCTCGAGGAGGCCCGCCGCCGGGAGGTCGAGTCGACCCGGCGCGCCGAGCGCCGCCTGGCCGAGGCCGAGGACGGCGCCCGCCTGGTGCGCCAGCGCGCCGCCGAGGACGTCGAGCGGATGCAGCGGGAGGCGCACGAGTACCACCGCGGCGCCCGGGCCGAGATCGTGCAGGCCTCGGAGGAGGCACGCCTGCGCGCCGACACGGTGCGGGCCGAGGCCCACGCTGCGGTCGAGCGCGCCCGCGCCGAGGTGCATACACTCGCAGCGCGACGTGATGCGATCACGGCTCAGCTCGGGCGGCTGTCCGGGGTCATCGAGGCCCTCGCCGTCCAGGACCCGCAGCCGACCGGGGCCTCCCCGGGCGGGTCCCCGCGGCCCGAGCCCGCCACCGCTTCCACCGACCTCACCTCTGAACCACAGGAGTCCTCATGAACCAGCCGGAGTTCCCGACCGTCTTCCGTGGCTACGACCCCGTCCAGGTCGACGCGCACGTCGCCGCGCTGCACCAGGCCGTCGAGTCGGCCCGACGCGAGGCGGAGGCGGCGCGCCAGGAGGCCGCCGAGAGCTCGGTGCAGCTGACCAAGGTCCGCCAGGACCAGGAGGCGACGGCGGGTGAGCTCGAGGCGCACCGCGCCAAGGTCTCCGAGCTGGAGGAGCAGACCCGCAAGGCGTCCAGCCCCACCTTCGCCGACCTCGGCGAGCGGATCGGGCGGATGCTGGGGCTCGCCGACGAGGAGGCCGGCTCCATCCGCCAGAGCGCCCAGGCCGAGGCCGCCGAGGTCCGCCGGGTCGCCGCCGACGAGACCCAGCTGGTGCGCGCCGAGGCCGACCGCTACGCCGAGGAGGTCCGCAACCGGGCCGACACCGACGGCGCCCAGGTCCTCGCGCGGGCCAAGGCCGAGGCCGACTCCATCATCGACGACGCCGCCCGTGAGGCCGCCGCCCGCCGCGAGGAGGCGGAGGCGTACTTCGAGAAGCAGCGGGCCACCGCGGCCGCGCAGGCCGCCGACTTCGAGAAGACCCTCGGTGAGCGTCGCGACCGTTCGGCCGCCGAGTTCACCGAGCAGATGGCCAAGCAGGACGACGCGCTGCGCGCGGTCCAGGAGCGGGCCGACCTGCTGGCGCGCGAGGCCGACGAGGACCACCGCACCAAGTCCGAGGAGGCCGCCCGCGTCCTCGAGGCCGCCCGGACCGAGGCCGCCCAGCTCGTCCGGGCCGCCCGCGAGCAGGCCGAGCGGGTCCGCCGCGACTCCGAGCGCGAGCTGGCCGCCGCCACCGCCCGGCGCGACAGCATCACCGCGCAGCTCTCCAACGTCCGCAACATGCTCGCCACCCTCGGCGGCCCGGCCGCGGCCGAGGCCATCGTGGCCCAGGCCGACGAGGCACCCGCCGCGCCCGAGGCGCCGGCCGAGACCCAGCCGGCCGAGACCCAGCCGGCCGAGACCGTCGAGGAGGAGGTCGAGCCGGAGGACGCCGCGACCGGCGAGGAGCCGGCCGCCCAGGTTCCCGACGCCGCGCCCGCCGAGACGCACCCGTCCGAGGACACCCCGGCGCCCCAAGGCCGGAAGAAGCAGCCCGCGCGGCGGTGAGCCCCGGCCTGCCCCCTGTGCCGCCGCAGCGGCTGCGGGTGTTCCCGGACCTGGCGGGCGAGCTGGGCCGCGGCTGGTCGGTGGAGTACACCGCCACCTGAGGGCGTCCCGGCCGGCTCAGAGCAGGTCGCCCACCACGTCCCAGACGGCGCCGGCCACGGCGTCCTTGCTCGCAGGCCCGACGTCGAGCACCCCGTCGCTCCCCCGCCGCAGCACGTGCACGGTGTTGACGTCGGTGCCGAAGGCCTTGCCGGGCCCGACCTCGTTGACCACGAGGACGTCGCAGCCCTTGCGCTCGAGCTTGGCGCGGCCGTGCTCGAGCACCGTGCCGTCCTCGTCACCGGTCTCGGCCGCGAACCCCACGACGAGCGGCGACGACGACGCACCACGTGCGGCGACCAGCCCCGCCAGGATGTCGGGGTTGCGGACCAGCGCGACCACCGGGGCCGACTCGTCGGGGGTGCCGCCCGGAGCAGCAGCGTGGGTCTTCTTGATCTTGTGCGCGGCGACCTCGGCGGGGCGGAAGTCGGCGACCGCCGCGGCCATCACCACGACGTCGGCCTCGGCGCCCGCCGCGTGCACCGCGGCCGCCATCTCGAGGGCGGTCTCGACGGGGACGGCGCGGACCCCGGCGGGCACCGGCAGGCCGGACGTCGTGACCAGCACGACCTCGGCGCCCCGGGCCGCGGCGACCGCGGCGACCGCGTACCCCTGCTTGCCGGAGCTGCGGTTGCCCAGGTAGCGCACCGGGTCGAGCGGCTCACGGGTACCGCCGGCGGTGACCACCACCCGGCGCCCGGCCAGCGGGCCACGCGCCGCGGGCCCGGCGGGCACCTCGCCCCCGGGGCTGCCCTGCGCCAGGACCCGCTCGCACACGGCGAACAGCTCCGCGGGCTCGGGCAGCCGGCCGGGACCGGTGTCCTGGCCGGTGAGGCGCCCCGAGGCGGGCGGGACGATGTGCACGCCACGCTCGCTGAGGGTGGCGATGTTCGCCTGGGTGGCCGGGTGCTCGTACATCTCGGTGTGCATGGCCGGGGCCATCACCACCGGGCAGCGCGCCGTGAGCAGGACGTTGGTGAGCAGGTCGTCGGCCTGGCCGGTGGCGGCGCGGGCCAGCAGGTCGGCCGTGGCCGGGGCGACGACCACGAGGTCGGCCTCCTGGCCGATCCGCACGTGCGGCACCTCGGTGATGTCGGACCAGACGTCGGTGTGCACCGGCTTGCCCGACAGCGCCGCCCAGGTCGCCTCGCCCACGAAGTGCAGGGCGGAGGCGGTGGGGACGACGGTCACGTCGTGGCCGGCCTCGGAGAGCAGGCGCAGCAGCGAACAGGCCTTGTACGCCGCGATGCCCCCGGCGACCCCGAGGACGACCTTCACGCGGTCAGGCCTTGGGGAGGAGCTCGCCGGCGTCGTTGGTCGGCTCGGAGGTGAGCAGGCCCTCGTTGATCTCGCGCAGGGAGATCGACAGCGGCTTCTCGTGCACCTCGGAGTCGACGAGCGGCCCGACGTACTCGAGCAGGCCCTCCTGGAGCTGCGCGTAGTAGGCGTTGATCTGCCGGGCCCGCTTCGCGGAGTAGAGCACGAGCGCGTACTTGGAGTCGGCGCGCTCGAGGAGCTCGTCGATCGGCGGGTTGGTGATGCCGATGGGGTTCGCGATGGTTCCGGACACGCGTCAGTCTCGATTCGTGGGGGGTACGGGGGATCCCATCCATGATACGAGTTCCTCCGCCGCGCGCCGAACGTCGTCGTTGACGATGCTGACGTCGAACTCCTCGGCAGCGGCGAGCTCGACCCGGGCGGTGTCGAGCCGCGCGGCCCGCTCGGCCTCGTCCTCGGTCCCCCGGCCGACCAGGCGGCGGACCAGCTCGTCCCAGCTGGGCGGCATCAGGAAGACGAAGAAGGCGTCGGGCATGCTCGCGCGCACCTGGCGGGCACCCTGCAGGTCGATCTCCAGCAGGGCGGGGCGCCCCGTGGCGAGGACCTCCTCGACGGGCGCCCGCGGCGTGCCGTAGCGCGCCCGGCCGTGCACGACCGCCCACTCCAGGAGGGCGCCGTCACGCACCATCTCGTCGAAACGCTGGTCGTCGACGAAGTGGTAGTGCACGCCGTCGACCTCGCCCGGGCGGGGTCGACGGGTGGTCGCGGAGACGGAGAGCCACACCTGCGGATGGTGCTCGCGGACGTACGCCGCGAGGGTCCCCTTGCCGACCGCGGTCGGCCCGGCGAGGACGGTGAGGCGGGAGCGGCCCGTCACTGCCGCCCGAAGCGGTCGAGCAGGGCGGACACCTGGTTCTGGCCGAGCCCCCGCACCCGCCGGCTCTCGGAGATGCCGATGTCCTCCATGATCTGGCGCGCGCGCACCCGGCCGACGCCGGGCATCGACTCGAGCAGGGCCGAGACCCGCATCTTGCCGATGACGTCGTTGGTGCGACCCTCGGCGATGACGCCCTGGAGGGAGGCACCGGAGCGCTTCAGGCGGTTCTTGACCTCGGCGCGCTCGCGCCGGGAGGCGGCCGCCTTCTCGAGCGCCGCGGTGCGCTGTTCCTGGGTGAGGGGAGGGAGTGCCACGTAGTGATCCTCGATTTTGACGTGCGGATGCTGGCTGCTCAACACCCGGCGGTACCTTCGCGACTGTACCTGCCCACCGCCTGAGCGTCTCCTCAGCCCCGGTGTGTCTCGACCCCGGATGCCAGAGCCTCGGCCGCGGCCCGGGCCGCGGCCCGCAGCGCGGAGGCCTGGGGCCCCGCCCGGAGCACCTCGCGCGAGCTGTTGCCGAGCACCAGCGCCAGGGCGTCCCCGAAGGTCGCGCGCAGCCCGTCGGCGGTGCCGCCCTGGGCCCCGAGCCCCGGCGCCAGGACGGGCCCGCCGGCTCCGGCGAGGTCGAGCCCGAGGTCGGCGACCGCCGAGCCGACGGTGGCGCCGACCACGGTGCCGATGCTGCCGAGCTCGCCGGCCGCCCGCGCGGCGGCGTTGTCGGCGGCCACGCCGTCGACCACCGCGGCGGCCACGGTGCGCCCCGCGCGGACGGCGTGCTGCACCGAGGGGCCCTCGGGGTTGGAGGTGAGGGTCAGGACGAACACGCCCCTCCCCGTGGCGGCCGCCAGGTCCAGGGCCGGGCGCAGCGACTCGTACCCCAGGTAGGGGCTGACCGTGAGGGCGTCGGCCCGGAGCGGGGAGGCGTCGGAGAGGTACGCCTGGGCGTAGCCCGCCATCGTGGTGCCGATGTCACCGCGCTTGGCGTCGAGCAGGCTGAGGGTGCCGGCCTCGCGCAGGGCCTCCAGGGTGCGCTCGAGCACGGCGACGCCGCGGGAGCCGAACCGCTCGAAGAACGCCGACTGCGGCTTGACGCAGGCCACGGCCCCGCCGAACGCCTCGACGCAGGTCAAGGCGAAGCGCTCGAGGCCGTCGACGGTGTCGGGCAGGCCCCAGGCCTCCAGCAGCGCGGCGTGCGGGTCGATGCCGGCGCACAGGGGGCCGTGCTCGTCAATGGCCGCCCGGAGCCGGACCCCGAACGGGGTGGGGGCGGCGGTCTGCGGGGTGGGGCTCATGGGCGGGCCATCCTCTCGTGGGCGATGCCGACCACGTCGGCGAACCGGTCGAAGCCGTGCCGGTCGATCTCGGCCTCCAGCTCGGTGAGCACGCGGCGCGGCGCACTCGGGTCGTTGAAGGTCGAGGTGCCGACCTGCACGGCGCTGGCCCCGGCGGCGACGAGCTCGAGGGCATCGCGCCCCGTGCGCACTCCCCCGACCCCGATGACCGGTGCGCTCGCCAGGGTGCCGGCCCGCATCGCGGCGGTGACCTGCCAGATGGCGCGCACCGCCACCGGGCGCACGGCCGGCCCCGAGAGGCCACCGGTGACGCCGGCCAGCTGCGGGCGCAGCCGGTCGGTGTCGATGACGATGCCGAGCAGGGTGTTGACCATGGTCAGGCCCGAGGCTCCGGCCCCGAGGGCCGCCGCCGCGATGGCGACGATGTCGGTGACGTCCGGGGTGAGCTTGGCGAAGACCGGGACCGACGCGGGGACCCGACCGCGCACGATGCGCACCACGCGCTCGGACGACACCGGGTCGCACGCGAAGACCAGGCCGCGGTTGGCCACGTTGGGGCACGAGATGTTGGCCTCGACGCCGACCACGCACTCCCACGCGGGGCTCGCCACGAGCCGCTCGACCACCTCGCCGAACTCCTCGGCGGTGTTGCCGGCGACCGACACCAGCACCCGCGCCCCCTGCGCCTGCAGCCACGCGAGGTCCTGCTCGCAGAAGGCGTCGATGCCAGGGCCCTGGAGCCCGATGGAGTTGAGCATCCCGGACGGCGTCTCGGCCATCCGGGGCGTCGGGCGCCCGGAGCGCGGGTCGCGCATCACGGTCTTGGTGACGAAGGCGCCGAGCTCGGAGACGGGGAAGAACCGCTGCAGCTCCTTGCCGCCCGCGGCGCAGCCCGACGCCGTCATCACCGGGTTCGGCAGCGAGGCGCCCGCGAGGGTCGTCGACATGTCGGCCATCAGTGGCCTCCCGGCCTCGGGGCGCCCACGGCGTCGTCCGGCACCCGGGAGATGCCGTCGCCGATCGCGTCCCAGCGGACCCGGTCGCCGCGGAAGACCGGGCCCTCGACGCAGGAGCGGACCATCCGGGTGAGCCCGTCGGCGCCGGTGACGGGCAGGACGCAGGTCATGCAGACCCCGATGCCGCAGGCCATCGACTCCTCGACCGCCACCTGGGCGACCGCGCCGTGGGCCTGCGCCACCTCGGTGACCGAGCGCAGCATCGCCATCGGGCCACAGGCGTAGACCACCCCGGCCGCCGTGCGCTCGACGACCTCGCCGAGCACGTCGGAGACCCAGCCCTTGCGGCCGGCCGAGCCGTCGTCGGTGGTGACGTGCACGGCATCGGCCGCGCGCCGGCCCTCGACGACGCCGAACAGGCGGTCCTCGGAGGCGGCGCCCAGCACCATCTCGACGTGGCAGCCCCGCTCACGCAGGGTCTCGGCCAGCCAGAACAACGGCGCCGAGCCGTAGCCGCCGCCCACCAGTACGCACGACACGGGCTCCGACGGCAGCGGGAACGCCCGCCCCAGCGGCCCGACGACGTCGACCGCGTCGTGCGGGCGCAGGGCCGTCAGCCACTGGGTCCCCGGCCCGTGCGCCGCGATGACGACGTCGACGGTGCCGCCGTAGGTGCCCGAGGGCTTGACCCGGTGCAGCGAGAAGCAGCGGCGCAGGAGGTTGGCCGACGTGGGCCCGCCCACCGCCAGCGCCACGAACTGTCCCGGTGCCGCCGGCTCGGCCACCCCGGGCGCGACCACGGTCAGGTGGTGGTAGGCCCCGACCCGCCGGTTCGCGATGAGCTCGCCGGTGACCTGCACGACGCCGCTGCTCACGCGTCGGCCTCGACGCCGAACAGGTCCAGCGCCGCGGTGTGGTCCTGCAGCGAGGTGACCGTGAGGTCGTCGCGCTGGACGGCCTCGATGGCCAGCACGGCCGCGGCCAGCTGCTGCACGGTGGTGATGATGGGCTTGTCCATCGCCGCCGTGGCCGCCCGGATGGCGTAGCCGTCGGCCCGGGCGTCGGCGCTCGGGCCGCTCGGGCTGTTGACCACCATGTCGACCTCGCCGGCGTTGATGAGGTCGACCACCGAGGTGTCGCCCTCGCCACGCTGCGCGTGCTTCAGGACGACTTCCGCCTCGATGCCGTTGCGGTGCAGCACCTCTGCGGTGCCGGAGGTCGACAGGATGCGGAAGCCCAGGTCGACCAGGCGCTTGACCGGGAAGATGATCGCCCGCTTGTCGCGGTTGGCGACCGAGACGAACACCGTCCCCGAGGTCGGGAGGCCGCTGACGGCGCCGAGCTGGGCCTTGGCGAAGGCCCGGGCGAAGTCGGTGTCGATGCCCATGACCTCGCCGGTGGAGCGCATCTCCGGGCCGAGCAGGCTGTCGACGACGAGGCCCTCGGCGGTCCGGAACCGCTTGAAGGGCAGGACGGCCTCCTTGACCGACACCGGCGCCGTGGCCGGCATCCGGCCGCCGTCGGTGTGGCGCGGCAGCACGCCCTCCTCGCGCAGCTGGGCCACCGTGGCGCCCAACATGATCCGCGCAGCGGCGTTGGCGAGCGCGACCCCGGTGGCCTTGGCCACGAACGGCACCGTGCGTGAGGCACGGGGGTTGGCCTCGAGCACGTAGAGGATGTCCTGGGCCAGGGCGAACTGCACGTTCATCAGGCCGCGCACCCCGATGCCCTCGGCCAGCTTCAGGGTGGACTCGCGCACCCGCTCGAGCTCGGAGGCCCCGAGCGTGACCGGCGGCAGCGCGCACGAGGAGTCGCCGGAGTGGATGCCGGCCTCCTCGATGTGCTCCATGATCCCGCCGAGGTACATCTCGTGGCCGTCGTAGAGGACGTCGACGTCGATCTCGATCGCGTCGTCGAGGAAGCGGTCGACCAGCACCGGGTGCTCGGGGCTCGCCAGGGTGGCGCGCTCGACGTAGCCGCCGAGGGTCTCGTCGTCGTAGACGATCTCCATCCCGCGGCCGCCGAGCACGTACGAGGGGCGCACCAGCACCGGGTAGCCGATCTCGCGGGCGATCTCGACGGCCTCGGCCGCGCTGTAGGCGGTGCCGTGCTTGGGCGCGGGCAGCCCGGCCTCGGCCAGCACCCGGCCGAAGGCGCCGCGGTCCTCGGCCAGGTCGATGGCCTCGGGGCTGGTGCCGACGATCGGCACCCCGGCCTCCTTGAGCGCCTTGGCCAGCCCCAGCGGGGTCTGGCCGCCGAGCTGCACGATGACGCCCGCCACGGGCCCGGCCTGGGTCTCGGCGTGCACGACCTCGAGGACGTCCTCGAGGGTCAGCGGCTCGAAGTACAGGCGGCTGCTGGTGTCGTAGTCGGTCGAGACGGTCTCGGGGTTGCAGTTGACCATCACGGTGTCGTAGCCGGCGTCGCGCAGGGCGAAGCTGGCGTGCACGCACGAGTAGTCGAACTCGACGCCCTGGCCGATGCGGTTGGGGCCGGAGCCCAGGATGACCACGGCCGGGCGCTCGCGGGGCGCGACCTCGGACTCCTCGTCGTACGAGCTGTAGTGGTACGGCGTGTGCGCGGCGAACTCGGCCGCGCAGGTGTCGACGGTCTTGTAGACCGGGCGCACCCCGAGCGCGTGCCGCACCCCGCGCACGACGGCCTCGGGCATCCGCCGCAGCCGCGCGAGCTGGGCGTCGCTGAAGCCGTGCCGCTTGGCCAGGCGCAGCAGGTCGGGGCTCAGCTGCTCGGCGGCGGCGACGGTGTCGGCGACCTCCTCGATGAGCGCCATCTGGTCGAGGAACCAGGGGTCGATGCCGGTGGCGTCGTGGACCTCCTCGACGCTGAGCCCACCGCGCAGCGCCTGCTGCACGAGCACGATGCGCCCGTCGGTGGGGCGCCGGGCCTGCTCCAGCAGGGCGCGGGCCTCCTCGGTGGTGGGCCGCTCGCCGTCCCAGTGGAAGCTGCTGCCGCTCTTCTCGAGCGAGCGCAGCGCCTTCTGCAGGGCCTCGGTGAACGAGCGGCCGATGGCCATCGCCTCGCCGACCGACTTCATGGTCGTGGTGAGGGTGTCGTCGGCCGCGGGGAACTTCTCGAACGCGAACCGCGGCACCTTGACCACGACGTAGTCGAGGGTGGGCTCGAACGACGCCGGGGTCTCCTGGGTGATGTCGTTCGGCACCTCGTCGAGGGTGTAGCCGATCGCCATCTTGGCGGCGATCTTGGCGATCGGGAACCCCGTCGCCTTGGAGGCCAGCGCCGACGAGCGCGACACCCGCGGGTTCATCTCGATGACGATGATGCGGCCGTCGTCGGGGTTCACGGCGAACTGGATGTTGCAGCCGCCGGTGTCGACGCCGACCTCGCGGATGATGGCGATGCTGAGGTCCCGCAGCCGCTGGTACTCGCGGTCGGTCAGGGTGAGGGCGGGGGCGACGGTGATGGAGTCGCCGGTGTGCACGCCCATCGGGTCGAGGTTCTCGATGGAGCAGACGATCACGACGTTGTCGACGTGGTCGCGCATGACCTCGAGCTCGTACTCCTTCCAGCCCAGGATCGACTCCTCGAGGAGCACCTCGGTGACCGGGCTGTACTGGAGGCCGGCGCCGGCGATGCGGCGCAGCTCGTCGGGGGTGTGCGCGAAGCCCGAGCCGAGACCGCCCATGGTGAACGACGGCCGCACCACCACGGGGTAGCCGAGGTCGTCGGCGGCCGCCAGCACCTCGTCCATGGTGTGGCAGATGGCCGAGCGGGCCGACTCGGCCCCGCAGCGCTCGACGACGCCCTTGAACTTCTCGCGGTCCTCGCCGAGCTGGATGGCCTCGACGTTGGCGCCGATCAGCGGACAGTCGTACCTCTCGAGGATGCCGCGCTCGTGCAGCTCCATCGCGCAGTTGAGCGCGGTCTGGCCGCCCAGGGTCGCCAGCACCGCGTCGGGGCGCTCCTTGGCGATGATCTTCTCCACGATCTCGGGGGTGATCGGCTCGACGTAGGTGGCGTCGGCGAACTCCGGGTCGGTCATGATCGTGGCCGGGTTGGAGTTCACGAGGATGACGCGGATGCCCTCCTCGCGCAGCACCCGGCAGGCCTGGGTGCCCGAGTAGTCGAACTCGCAGGCCTGGCCGATGACGATCGGGCCGGAGCCGATGACGAGCACGCTCGTGATGTCGTCGCGCTTGGGCATCTCAGGCCACCTCTCCGTGCGTCGTGCCGGGCGTTCGCGCGCTCTCCATGAGCTGGATGAAGCGGTCGAAGAGGTAGGCGGCGTCGTGCGGGCCGGCCGCGGCCTCCGGGTGGTACTGCACCGAGAAGGCGACCAGGCGCTGGTCGCGGCGCACCTCCAGCCCCTCGACGACGTCGTCGTTGAGGCAGACGTGGCTCACGGTGACCTGGCCGAACTCGGTGCTCGTCGAGCCCTCGAGCGGGGCGTCGACGGCGAACCCGTGATTGTGGGCGGTGACCTCGACCTTGCCGGTGGTGCGGTCCATCACCGGCTGGTTGATGCCGCGGTGACCGTACTTGAGCTTGTAGGTGCCGAAGCCCAGGGCCTTGCCGAGGATCTGGTTGCCGAAGCAGATGCCGAAGTACGGGATGCCGGCGCGCAGCACCCCCTGCAGCAGCTCGGCCTGGACCTGGGCGGTGGCGGGGTCGCCGGGGCCGTTGGAGAAGAACACCCCGTCGGGCGCGGTCTCGCGCACCTGCTCGAGGGTGGCGGTGGCCGGCAGCACGTGCACCTCGATGCCGCGCTCGGCCATCATCCGCGGGGTCATGGCCTTGATCCCGAGGTCGACGGCGGCCACGGTGAAGCGCCGCTCCCCCACCGCCGGCACCACGTAGGCCTCGGTGGTGGCGACCTCGGCGGCCAGCGAGGCGCCGGACATCTCGGGCGCCGCGGTGACCCGCGCGAGCAGCTCGGCGGCCGGTAGGGCGGCCTCCTCCCCGCTGAAGATCCCGACCCGCATGGCCCCGCGCTCGCGCAGGTGACGGGTCAGGGCCCGGGTGTCGAGGTCGCAGATGCCGACCACGCCCTGGGCGTCGAGCTCGTCCTCGAGCGAGCGGTTCGAGCGCCAGCTCGAGGGCCGCAGCGCGGGGTCACGCACGACGTAGCCGGCGACCCAGATGCGCCCGGACTCGTCGTCCTCGTCGTTCCACCCGGTGTTGCCCACGTGCGGGGCGGTCATCACGACGACCTGGCGGTGGTAGCTGGGGTCGGTGAGGGTCTCCTGGTAGCCGGTCATCCCGGTGGAGAAGACGGCCTCGCCGACGGTGGCGCCCCGGCGGCCGTAGGCCCGGCCGGTGAGGGTGCGCCCGTCCTCGAGGACGAGGACGGCGGGTTCGCGGGTGGTCAGCATGCGGTGGGCTCCCCTTCGCGCGCGGTGACGGCGCCGCGCAGGATCGTGGTGTGGACGGCACCGGTGAGGCGGGCACCGTGCCACGGCGTGTTGCGGGACAGGGACTGCGAGGTGGCCCGGTCGACGGTGACCGGGGCCGTGGGGTCGACGAGGACGAGGGTGGCGGGCTCGCCGGCGGCGATGGGGCGTCCGTGCCCGGTGAGGCCGGCGACGGCCGCCGGGCCGGTCGACATCACCCGGGCGAGGTCGGCCATCGACATCCGGCCGGTGCGCACCATCAGGTCGTGCACGACGCTGAACGCGGTCTCGAGACCGAGCATCCCGAAGGCCGCGTCGACGAAGGCGTGCTCCTTGTCGTGCCGGGCGTGCGGGGCATGGTCGGTGGCGACGGCGTCGATGCTGCCGTCGGCCAGCCCCGCGCGCAGGGCCTCCTGGTCCTCGGTGGGCCGCAGCGGTGGGTTGACCTTGTAGACGGGGTCGTAGCCGCTGAGCAGCTCGGTGCCGAGCGCCAGGTGGTGCGGGGCGACCTCGGCCGTCATCGCGATCCCCTGGGCCTTGGCCCAGCGCACGACGTCGAGGCCCTCGGCCGTGCTGACGTGGGCCACGTGCACCCGGCTGCGGGTGTGCCGGGCCAGCATGGCGTCGCGGGCGATGATGCTCGCCTCGGCCACCGGCGGCCATCCGGGCAGCCCGAGGCGCCCCGACAGCTCGCCCTCGTGGCAGCAGGCCTGCGGGCCGGCCAGGGCCGGGTCCTGGCTGTGCTGGCTGACCACGCCGCCGAAGGCCCGGACGTACTCCAGGGCCCGGCGCATCACCCGGCCGTCGGCGACGCAGTGGCCGTCGTCGCTGAAGACGCTGACCCGGGCTCGGCTGCGGTGCATCAGGCCGAGCTCGGCGAGCTCGTGCCCTTCGAGGCCCTTGGTGACCGCGCCGATGGGCACGACATCGACCAGCCCGGCGGCGCGGCCGAGGTCGAGGATGCGCTCGGCGGCCTCGGCGGTGTCGGTGACGGGGCTGGTGTTGGCCATGGCGAGCACGGCGGTGTAGCCGCCGACCGCGGCGGCCCGGGAGCCGGAGGCGATGGTCTCGGCGTCCTCGCGGCCCGGCTCGCGCAGGTGGGTGTGCAGGTCGACGAAGCCGGGCAGCAGGGTGAGGCCGTCGGCGTCGAGGCGTTCGACGCCCGACGGGGCGTCGGCCGCGGCGGCGGCGCCGACGGCGGCGATGCGTCCGTCGACGACGAGCACGTGGGCGGTGCCCTCGCCGAGGACGTCGGCACCGCGGATGAGCAGGTCGCTCATGCCGCCACCTCCTCGCCGGCCAGCAGGTGGTAGAGCACGGCCATCCGCACCGCCACCCCGGCCGAGACCTGGTCGAGCACCAGGCTCTGGGCGGCGTCGGCGGCGTCGGCGCTGATCTCGAGGCCCCGGTTCATCGGGCCCGGGTGGCAGATGACGGCTTCGGGGTTGGCGGCGGTCAGCGCGCGCAGCCGTTCGCGGGTCAGGCCGAAGCCCACGGTGTACTCCCTCGGCGTCGGGAAGAAGCCGCCGCTCATCCGCTCGCGCTGGACGCGCAGCATCATCACGGCGTCGGGGCCGGACGCCAGCACGGCGTCGAGGTCGTCGGTGAGCTCGAGTCCGTCGGCCGCCGCCCAGGCGGTGATGCCGCTGGGCATCAGGGTGGGCGGCGCCACCAGGGTGACGTGGGCGCCCAGGGTGCGCAGCGTGATGGCGTTCGAGCGGAACACCCGGCTGTGGGTGAGGTCGCCGACGATGGCCACCCGCCGCCCTTCGAGGCTGCCCAGGCGCTGCTCCATCGTGTAGGCGTCGAGCAGGGCCTGGGTGGGGTGCTCGTGGGTGCCGTCGCCGGCGTTGACCACGCTGGCGTCGACCCACTGCGAGACCTGGTGCGCGGAGCCGCTGGCCATGTGCCGGATGACCACGCAGTCGACGCTCATGGCGTCGATGGTCATCACGGTGTCGCGCAGGGACTCGCCCTTGCTCGTGCTGCTGCCCTTGCCGGTGATGTTGATGGTGTCGGCGCTCATCCACTTGCCCGCGATCTCGAAGCTGCTGCGGGTGCGGGTGGAGTCCTCGAAGAAGAGGTTGATGATGGTGCGCCCGCGCAGGGTCGGCAGCTTCTTGACGTCGCGGTGCTGCACCTCGTGCATCTCGGCGGCGGTGGCCAGCAGCATCCGCACGTCGTCGCGGGTCAGGTCGGCGCTCGAGAGCAGGTGCCTCATCGGGTGACCTCCGGGGTGCTGGGGCGGCCCGCGCGGGTCTCGCCGTGGGCGATCGACACCGAGTCACCGCCAGGGTCGTCGACACCGGCGAGGCGCACCATGACCCGCTCGCTGTGGGCGGTGGGGAGGTTCTTGCCCACGTGGTCGGCCCGGATCGGCAGCTCGCGGTGGCCGCGGTCGACCAGCACCGCGAGGCGCACGGCGCGCGGGCGGCCGAGGTCGGAGAGGGCGTCGAGGGCGGCCCGGATGGTGCGCCCCGAGTAGAGGACGTCGTCGACCAGGACCACGACGCGCTCGTCGACACCGCCCGCCGGGAGGCGCGTCTTCATAGGCGCGCGGGTGGGCTGGTGGCGCAGGTCGTCGCGGAACATCGTGATGTCGAGCTCACCGACCGGCA
Organism: Phycicoccus duodecadis; assembly: GCF_002846495.1. Classification (NCBI taxonomy): domain Bacteria; kingdom Bacillati; phylum Actinomycetota; class Actinomycetes; order Micrococcales; family Intrasporangiaceae; genus Phycicoccus; species Phycicoccus duodecadis. Next base: position 3,435,405 of record NZ_PJNE01000001.1, on the reverse strand, counting down.
CCTGGGTGCCCTCGATCTCGGCGAGCAGGTCCGCGAGGCGCTTGGCGAGCTCGACGCCGCGGGTCGGGATGCCGACCAGGACGAGTTCGGAGGCGCCCTTGTTGCGCTCGACGATCTCGTGCGCGATGCGCCGCAGGGCCCGGGCGACGTCGGGCTCGCTCATCACGGTGCGGGGAGCGGCGGGGTCGGGCGGGGGCCCGGGGGGCAGCGTGTCGTCGGCGCGCGTCATCCGCGTGCGACCTCCTTCCCCGCCTCACAGGACGGGTCGTTAAAGGATGTCTGGCGGGGACCACTCTAGAGGGTCCGGACCCGGGGCCGGCGCACGCATCCGCGGGTCGGACGGGTCACGGGATGGCGTCCACCCGCTGTGCGCCGGTCGCTGGAGCGAGCGTCCGCGCTGGCACCCGGGGCCGCGCGGGCTCAGGAGGGTTCGAGGCCGTCGGCCATCGCGTCGGCCACGCCCCGGGTCTGCGCCCGTTCCTCCCGGAGCAGCCCCTCGACGACCCCCGAACGGTCGTCCGAAGAGCGGTTCTGGCTGAGCTTCTCCTTGCCCTCCACCGCTGTCACGGTCAGCTCGAGCCCCACGATGCCCCGCAGCTGCCCCTCGACGTACTCCGGAGGAGCATCCGTGACACGCCACCGGTCGTGGCGGCCGGCCTCGTGCCGGTCGGTGAGGTCGGTGACGGCTGAGCGCAGCCACTCGGGGTCCTCGTGGACACGGGCCACCCCGGTGAGGTGCACCGCGCTGTAGTTCCAGGTCGGCACGACCCGGCCGTGCTCCGCCTTGGACGCGTACCAGCTCGGGGAGACGTACGCGTCGGGTCCGGTCACGACCAGGAGCGCCGGGGTGCCGTCCCCGATCTCGCGCCAGTGCGGGTTCGCCCGGGCCAGGTGGGCGACGACGGTGTCCTCCCGCCACAGGACCGGGAGGAACGACGCCGACGGCGCGGACCCGGCGCGGCTCGTGACCAACCAGCCGGCCCCGACCTCGGTGACGAGGCGGCGTACCGCGAGGTCGTCCTCGGCACGGTTGAACGGTGGGATGTACATCGGCCCCGATGCTACTCAGGGCGGGGTGCGCGGGCGGAAACCGGAGCACAGCACTCGCAGGTGCGTGATGCGGTCGCCGTCGCCGCGGTAGTAGGCCTGCTGCTCGGCGACCGCGTCCCCGTCGGGGGTGCTGAGGGCGAGCCGGTACGAGACGCGGTGGGTGTCGCTGACGCGCGCACCGCGGGTGACGTCGAGCAGGCCGGTGACCACGTCGGTGTCCTCGAACCAGCTCTCGAACAGGATGTCGAGCACCTCGTCGGCGGTGGTGGCTTCCCACGCGCGGTTCGGGGTGAGGCCGCGGAAGTCGACGTCCTCGGCCAGGATGCCGCGCAGGGCGGTGCGGTCCTTGGTGGCGACGGCGTGGGCGAAGCGGGGCCCCAGAGAGGTCATCCCCCAGTGTGCGGCCCCTCGGGGTCGGGGCACCAGGGGCGTGGGCCGGGCCGGGTCCGCGGGCGTCTCGGCGAGCGAGACGCATAACGAACACCTATGGTTTCAGTAACACACTGTGATGCACGGATCCGACCAGCGCCGAAGGAGGCCACGATGTCCGACCAGCCCGCACTCCCCCACGGTGGCATCGTCTGCGCGGCGCCTGCGGCTGTCACCGGCCCGGCCGCCCGGGCCGGGGCGCTCTTCCCGCCGAAGGACGCCGACGCCGAGACCTACCGGCGCTGGCTCGCGGCGTCGCCGTGGCCCGAGGTGGTCTTCGCCAGCGCCCGCTGACGGCCCCCGGCGTCCAGTCCGGCGGCCGAACCCGCTGCCGGACCGCCTCAGGCCAGGGTCGGCTTGACCTCGACCAGGCGGGCCAGCAGGCCGTTCACGAAACGCGGGCTGTCGTCGGTGGAGAGCTCGGTGGCGAGCCCCACCCACTCGCTGATGGCGACCGGCTCGGGCACGTCGCTGGAGTACAGCACCTCGAAGGCACCCAGCCGCAGGATGGCCCGGTCGACCGCGGGCATCCGCTGCAGCGACCAGCCCTGCGAGTAGGTGCTGATCAGCTCGTCGAGCTGCGCCCGGTGCTCGGCCACGCCGGTGACCAGGTCGGCGGTGAGCTCGGCCAGCGCGTGCTCGGTGACCGGCCTGGCCAGCCGCTCACGCAGCAGGTCCGCGGGGTCGATGCCGCGCTGCTCGGCCTCGAACATCAGGTCGAGGGCGCGCTTGCGGGCCTTGGTGCGGGCGGCCACGGGTCAGCTGACCCGACCGAGGTAGGAGCCGTCGCGGGTGTCGACCTTGACCTTGGTGCCGGTCTCGAGGAAGAGCGGCACGGCGATCTCGGCGCCGGTCTCGAGCGTCGCGGGCTTGGTGCCGCCGGTGGAGCGGTCGCCCTGCAGGCCCGGCTCGGTGTAGGTGATCTCGAGGACGACCGAGGCCGGCAGCTCGATGAAGAGCACCACGCCCTCGTTGCGCGCCACGATCGCGTCCTGGTTCTCGAGCATGTACTTGGCGGCGTCGCCGACGACCTCGGGGCTCACCGAGATCTGGTCGTAGGTGTCGCCGTCCATGAAGATGAAGTCGGTGCCGTCGTTGTACAGGTACTGCATGTTCCGCTTGTCGACGTTCGCGGTCTCGACCTTGACGCCGGCGTTGAAGGTCTTGTCGACGACCTTGCCGCTGAGGACGTTCTTGAGCTTGGTCCGCACGAAGGCCGGGCCCTTGCCGGGCTTGACGTGCTGGAACTCGACGACGGTCCACAGCTGGCCCTCGATCTTGAGGACGAGGCCGTTCTTGAGGTCGTTGGTCGATGCCACGGGAGCGTTCGCTTTCTGCCAGTCGGAGGGCGCCCGCGTCGGGGCGCGCGTCAGCCCCGCGAGGGGGCTGGGGATCAGCGACCATCGTAGCGCCCCGGCCACGAGCCCCCGGACGCCCTCGACGGGCCTCAGCCGGTGAGGGCGGCGTACGCGCCGCGCAGCACCCGGTCGTCCGGCCCCTCGAGGCGCACCGGGTTCGCCAGGCCGTCGAGGACCACGAAACGCAGCGTGGCGCCGCGGCTCTTCTTGTCGCGCGCCATCACGGCGAGCAGGTCGTCGAACCGCCCCGGCGCGTAGGTGGTCGGCAGCCCGACCGCCGCGAGCACCGACCGGTGGCGCGCCAGCAGCGCGTCGTCGACGGTGCCGGTGGCGTGCCCGAGCTCGGCGGCGAAGACCATCCCGATGGCCACCGCCTCACCGTGCCGGCGCCGGTACCCCTCGAGCTGCTCGACCGCGTGGCCGAGGGTGTGGCCGTAGTTGAGGATCTCGCGCAGGAACGACTCGCGCAGGTCGGCCGCGACCACCTCGGCCTTGACCCGGACCGCGCGCTCGACCAGCTCGGCCAGCACCGGAGCGTCCCAGCGGGTGGCCGCCCCGGGGTCGGCCTCGACCAGCTCGAGGATGCGGGGGTCGGCGATGAAGCCGCACTTGAGCACCTCGGCCAGCCCGGCCACGACGTCGGCGTGCGGCAGCGTCCGCAGCACGTCGAGGTCGCAGACGACCCCGGCCGGCGTGTGGAAGGCGCCCACCAGGTTCTTTCCCTCGGCGGTGTTGATGCCCGTCTTGCCGCCGACGGCCGCGTCGACCATCGCGAGCAGCGTGGTCGGCACGTGCACGACCGACACGCCGCGCAGCCAGGTCGCGGCCACGAAGCCCGCGAGGTCGGTCACGGTGCCTCCCCCCACGGCCACGACGGCATCGGTACGGGTGAAGGCCAGCTCGCCGAGCACGGCCCACAGCCGCGCCGCGACGTGGACGTCCTTGGCGGCCTCGGCCTCCTCGACGGCGGCCAGGTGCACGGTCAGCCCGGTGGCGGCCAACAGGTCGGCGACCGTCCGGGCGTACGTCTCGAGCCCCTGGGGGTGCACCACCATCACGCGGGCGACCCCGGGGGGTAGCATCCCCGCCACGCGGTCCAGCACGCCGCGCCCGACGACCACGTCGTGCAGCGAGCCGACCGGGATGGTCAGCGCCGCCCGGCCGCCGTCCTCACCATCGTGCGCAGTCACGCGCCGCCGACCAGACCGGCGACCTCGGCCGCAACCTCGTCGGGGGTGCGTCCGGCCGTGTCGACCACATGGGTGGCGACCCGCTCGTACACCGGGCGGCGGGCGTTCATCAGGCGCACCCACGATGCGCGCGGGTTGACGGCCAGCAGCGGGCGGCTGCGGTCGAACCCGACCCGCTTGGACGCGTCGGCGATCCCGACGTCGAGGAACACGACCACGTGGTCGGCCAGCAGCGGCTCGGTGAGCGGGTCGACCGGCGCCCCGCCGCCGAGCGCGACCACGCCGTCCTCGTCGGCCAGCGCACGAGCCACCTCGGCCCGCTCGAGGTCGCGGAAGGTCGCCTCACCGTCCTCGACGAAGATGTCGCCGATGCTGCGCCCCTGCGCCGCCTCGACGCCCTCGTCGGTGTCGTGGAACGGCACGCCCAGCAGCGCCGCGAGCGCGCGGCCCGTCGTCGTCTTGCCCGACCCGGGCGGCCCGACCAGCACGGCGCGGGGCATCAGGCGTCCCACGTGCGCATCGAGGCGGGCACGGCGTCGAGGTAGGCGCGGTGGTTGCGGGCGGTCTCGGTCACCGAGTCGCCACCGAACTTCTCGAGGCACGCCTCGGCCAGCACGAGCGCGACCATGGCCTCGGCGACCACCCCGGCGGCCGGCACGGCGCACACGTCGGAGCGCTGGTGGATGGCGGTCGCGGCCTCGTCGGAGGCGACGTCGACCGTGCGCAGCGCCCGCGGCACCGTGGAGATCGGCTTCATCGCGGCGCGGACCCGCAGGACCCCGCCCACCGACATCCCGCCCTCGGTGCCGCCGGCCCGGCCGGTGGCGCGCCGGATGACGCCGTCGGCGCCGCGGTCCATCTCGTCGTGGGCCTGCGAGCCGCGGCGCGCCGCGGTGCGGAAGCCGTCGCCGACCTCGACGCCCTTGATGGCCTGGATGCCCATGAGGGCGGCGGCCAGGCGGGAGTCGAGGCGGCGGTCCCAGTGCACGTGCGAGCCGAGCCCCGGCGGCACGCCCACGGCGACGACCTCGACGACGCCGCCGAGGGTGTCGCCCTCCTTGCGGGCGGCGTCGACCTCGGCGACCATCGCGGCCGAGCCGGCGGCGTCGAAGGCGCGGACGGGGTCGGCGTCGAGCGCGGCCACGTCGTCGGGGCCGGGCAGCGGCGCGTCGTCGGCCACGCCGGCGGTGCCGATGGAGACGGTGTGCGAGACCAGCCGGATGCCGTAGGCCTGCTCGAGGAAGCGGGCCGCCACGGCCCCCAGCGCCACCCGCGCCGCGGTCTCGCGAGCCGAGGCGCGCTCGAGGACCGGGCGGGCGTCGTCGAAGCCGTACTTCTGCATCCCGACGAGGTCGGCGTGCCCGGGGCGCGGCCGGGTGAGGGGGCGGTTGCGCGCCACCTCCTTCTCGGCGTTGACGTCGTCGGAGGCGGCGTAGTCCTCGGGCGCCACCGGGTCGGGGCTCATCACCGTGCGCCACTTGGGCCACTCGGTGTTGCCGATCCGGATGGCGATGGGCGAGCCCAGGGTCAGCCCGAGCCGGACACCGCCGAGGATCTCGACCTCGTCCTGCTCGAACTTCTGGCGGGCGCCGCGGCCGTAGCCGAGCCGACGGCGCGCCAGGGCGTCACCGATGTCGGACGTCGTGACCTCGACCCCGGCGGGCAGCCCGTCGACGGTCGCGACGAGGGCGGGGCCGTGTGACTCCCCCGCGGTCAGCCAGCGCAGCATGGGCTCGATCCTTCCACGCCGGGCTCAACCGCCGACCAGCGCGGTCGCGATGCGGGACGTGGCGCCCACGGCGACCCAGGCGCCGAGGCACATCGCGGGCCCGTAGGCGATGGACGACTTCAGCCCCACCCGGCGCCCGAGCAGGAGCACGACGGCGGTCACGCCGCCGATGAGGAAGCCGGCCGCCATCCCCACGAACAGGTGCCCGAGGCTGAGCCAGCCCAGCAGCGCGCCGATCACCGGGGCCAGCCGGATGTCGCCGCCCCCGACGCCCCCGCCGGGCAGCAGGCCGAGCAGCAGGTAGAACCCGCCCATCACGACGGCGCCGACCACCCCGCCCAGCCACCGGGAGTCACCACTGGCGAGGCTGGCGACGGCCAGGAGCACCAGCAGCGCACCCCCGGTCGGGACGACGAGCCCCACCGGCAGCCGGTGCACGTCGAGGTCGATCCAGACCAGCCCGACCGTGAGCCAGGCGAACAGCAGGAAGGCCGGCAGCGCGGCCCAGTGGGCGAGGTCGCCCACGGCGGCGGCGGCCAGCGCGGCCAGCGCCCCGGTGGCGAGGCCGGGCCACCACGGCCGGCCGGTCGGGTGCTCGGCCTCATCCTCACGGATGCGGTAGCCGCCGGTCGCGAGCTCGCGCCCGGTCAGGTGACCGACGGCTCCCATGACCAGCGCGCAGAGGACGACGACCCACCAGGGGCTCACCCGGGCTCCCCCAGCGCCCGCAGCCCGGCGGCCCGCATCGCGGCGAGTGGCGCCTCGTGCCCCGTGAAGAGCCGGAACTGCTCGGCCCCTTGGTGCAGCAGCATCTCGAGCCCGGAGACCACGCGCATCCCGGCGGCGGCGGCGGCCCGCGCCACCGGAGTGGGCCAGCCGGCGTAGACGACGTCGAGCAGCACGCCGTCGTGGGCGGCCGGCACGGTGCGGGCCACCTGGTCGGCCGCCGCCGGCGGCACGGTGGAGACGACCACGTCGTCGGCCGTGGTGACCCACGGCTCGAGGCCGGCCACCGAGCCGCTGCGGATGCCGACACCGGCGTCGAGCGCCCAGGCCAGCAGGTCGGCGGCGCGTGCGGTGTCGCGGGCTCGCACGGTGAGGGTCGTGACCCCGAGCTCGGCCAGCGCCAGCACGCAGGACCGGGCGGTGGCCCCGGCGCCGAGGACGAGGGCGCGGGTGGGCGGCCGCGCCAGCCGGGGCGCGAGGGCGCCCACCACGCCGGCGACGTCGGTGTTGGTGGCGTCCCAGCCACCGTCGGCGCGGCGGACGAGGGTGTTGGCGGCCCCGGCCCGCCGCGCGACGGGCGAGACCTCGACGGCCTGCGCCAGCGCCGCCTCCTTGAGCGGCATCGTCAGCGACAGCCCGCGCCAGGAGTCGTCGAGCCCCGCGAGATGGGCGGCCAGGCCGGGCACCTCCACGTCGGCGCGCCCGTACTCCCAGTCGAGGAGCCCGAGCGCCTCGTACCCGGCCCGGTGCAGGGCGGGTGAGAGCGAGTGCTCGACGGGGTGCCCGAGGACCGCGGCCCTCAGCACCGGTGCGTCCTCACCCGGTGCACTTGCCCGGGTTGGCGTCGCACCACTGGTTGAGCTTCTGCTGGTTGGCCTGCTGCTCGGCGAAGGTGTTCGCGAACAGCGTCTCGCCGGTGTCGAGGTTGACCGTGACGAAGAAGAACCACTTGCCGGGCGTCGGGTTCGCCGCGGCGTCGATGGCTGCCTTGCCCGGGCTGCCGATGGGCCCCGGCGGGAGACCCGGCGACCCGTACGTGTCGTACGGGTCGGACTTGGCGCTCTCGTACTCGGTCTTGGTGAGGTTGCCGCGCTTGTGCAGGGCGAAGTTGACCGTGGAGTCCATCTGCAGGAAGCCGCCGGTGGGCCCGTTGGGGTCGTCGAGGCGGTTCTCGATCACCCGGGCGACCTTGCCGCGGTCGGCGTCGCCGCTGGCCTCGCCCTCGACGATCGAGGCGATGATGATCGTGCGCTGCCAGTTCTTGCGGTCGACCCCGGCGGCGGTGAGGGTCTTGACGGTCTGCGCGACCATCTGGGTCAGCTGCTCGGCGGCCGGGGTCTTGTCGCCGAACTCGTAGCTGGCGGGGAAGAGCCAGCCCTCGAGGTTGCCCTTGGCCTCGGCCGGCAGCCCCAGCGCCTTGGGGTTCTTGACGGCGGCCTGGTAGTCCTTCAGCGGCACGCCGGTGGCCTTCGACAGCGTCGCCAGGGTCTCCGACAGCCAGAGCCCCTCGCGGACGGTGACCCGCTCCGTGACGCGGTTGGCGGGGTCGGCCAGCAGCTCGAAGGCGTCCTGGGCGCGCATCCCCTTCAGCAGCACGTAGGTGCCGGGCTGGATCTTGGCGGCCGTGGTGGGGTCGGCCGCCACGACGTCGAGGTAGGCGGTGCGGGTCTTGGTGACCCCCGCGTCGCGCAGCACGGTGGCGATGTCCTCGCCGGTGGCGCCGGACGCGATGACGACGTCGGTCTCGCCCTCCCCGGGGCCGGGGAAGTCGACGTCGGTCTGCCCCCCGCCGACGAGCCCTCTGACGGTCGGCCCCAGCACACTGAACGCGCCGTAGCCGGCCGCTCCGACGAGCACCACGGCGAGCAGGAGCGTCAGCAGCCGGCGGCCGCGACGTGGGGGCCGCTTCTTGCGGTGCAGCTCGCGCCGCGAGCGCGCCGGCCGACGTTCGGTGTCGTCACCGAAGATCGTGTCGGTGAAGTCCTGGCTCACGTCCTCGTGCCCTTCGTCCGTGGCTTGCGCCGCCGTTCACCGACCGGTTCCCCGGCCGGATGGCCGGTCGACCGCTCGGTGTCGAGGGCCGACTGGAGGATGAGCACCGCCGCGGCCTGGTCGACCACGGAGCGCTGCCGCCTCCCGGCGACCCCGCTCTCCCTGAGCGCGCGGTGGGCCTCGACCGTCGTCAGCCGCTCGTCCACGAGACGGACCGGAACCGGGTCGATGCTCATCGCCAGCACGCCAGCATACGTGCGGGCCCGCGCCGCGGACACGCCTTCGTCCCCCGAGAGCGACCGGGGCAGGCCCACGACCACCCCCACGGCGGCGTGCTCGACGACCAGCGCGGCGATCCGGCGGAGGTCCTCGTCGATGGCCGCAGGGGTCTCGGCCGACGCCCGCGGGAGCGTCTCGAGGGGGGTCGCGAGCAGGCCGTCGGGGTCGCTGCGGGCCACCCCCACGCGGACCGACCCGACGTCGACGCCCAGGAGGACGCCGCGACGCCGGGCCGGGCCCGGGGTGGTCGTCAACCGGCGAGCTCCCCGACGCGCCACTCGACCGCGGCCAGCGCCTCGCCCGCCTTGGTCGGGTCCTGGCCGCCGCCCTGGGCGATGTCGTCCTTGCCGCCGCCGCCGCCACCGAGGGTGCCGGCCGCGATGCGGACCAGCTCGCCGGCGGTGATGCCGCGGGCGCGAGCGCCCTCGTTGGTGGCCACGACGACCACCGGCCGGCCCTTGGCGACGCCGGTCACGGCGACGACGCTGGGCCGGTCGTTGCCGAGGCGACCGCGCAGGTCGAGGACCATGGTGCGCACGTCGCCGGCGTCGGCCTCCCCCGCGTCGTGCGCGAGGAAGGTGACCCCGCCGACGTCACGGGCGCGGTCGGTGAGCGAGCCGGCCGCGGCCTGGAGCTGCTCGGTGCGCAGGCGCTCGAGGTCGCGCTCGGCGTCCTTGAGGCGGGTCAGGAGGCCGCCGATGCGCTCCGGCAGCTCCTCGGGGCGACCCTTCACGAGCTCGGTGAGCTGGCCCACGATGGCGCGCTCGCGGGCGAGGAAGGAGAACGCGTCGTTGCCGACCAGCGCCTCGACGCGGCGCACGCCGGAGCCGATGGAGGACTCGCCGAGCAGCGTGACGAGGCCGAGCTGCGTGGTGCGCTCGGCGTGGGTGCCGCCGCAGAGCTCGCGGGCCCAGTCGCCGACCGAGACCACCCGCACGGCGTCGCCGTACTTCTCGCCGAACAGGGCCATGGCGCCGGCGTCGCGCGCCTGCTGCTGGGTCATCACCTCGGCGCTGACCGACAGGTCGTCGAGCAGCAGGGCGTTGACCCGCGACTCGACGTCGGTGAGCACCGACATCGGCAGCGCCGACGGGGCGTGGAAGTCGAACCGGAAGCGGCCGGGCGAGTTCTCGGAGCCGGCCTGGGTCGCGGTGTCGCCCAACGCTTCCCGGATGGCCTTGTGCACCATGTGGGTCGCCGTGTGGGCGCGCGAGATGGAGCGGCGGCGCTCGATGTCGACCTCGGCGTGCGCCTGCTCGCCGACCCCGACCTCGCCGGACACGACCGTGGCCCTGTGCACCACGAGACCGCTGATGGGGCTCTGCACGTCGCGGACCTCGACCAGCGCCCCACCGGCGAGGCGGACCAGACCGCCGTCGGCCAGCTGGCCGCCACCCTCGGCGTAGAACGGGGTGCGGTCCAGGACGAGCTCGACGTCCTGGCCCGCGGTCGCCGACGACACCGGCGCGCCGTCGAGGAGCATCCCCGCGACCCGCGCCTCGGAGGTGACCTCGTGGTAGCCGGTGAACTCGACCCGGCCGCCCACACCGTCGGAGAGCGCCCGGTAGACGCTGGTGTCGCCGTGGGCCGACTTCTTGGCCTTGGCGTCGGCCTTGGCCCGGTCGCGCTGCTCCTGCATCAGCCGGGTGAAGCCCTCGCGGTCGACCTCGAGCCCCTGCTCGGCGGCCATCTCGAGGGTGAGGTCGATGGGGAAGCCGTAGGTGTCGTGCAGCGCGAAGGCCTGGGCGCCGCCGAGCACCTGGCCGCCGCCCTCCTTGGTGCGCGCGACCGCGGTGTCGAGGATGGTGGTGCCGGCCGTCAGGGTGCGCCGGAACGCCTCCTCCTCGGCGTAGGCCGTCTGCGAGATGCGGTCCCAGTCGCTGCGCAGCTCGGGGTAGGACTTCTCCATCCGCTCGAGCGAGACCGGCAGCAGCTCGGGCAGGCAGGGGTCGTCGTAGCCGAGCAGGCGCATCGAGCGGATGGCGCGGCGCAGCATCCGGCGCAGGACGTAGCCGCGGCCCTCGTTGCCCGGGGTGACGCCGTCGCCGATGAGCATGAGCGAGGAGCGCACGTGGTCGGCCACGACCCGCAGCCGCACGTCGTCGGGGTGGGACTCGCTGACCATGTGGCCCGACGAGACGCCGTAGCGCTTCCCGGCGAGCGCCGCGGCGCGCTCCAGGACCGGGTAGACCTCGTCGATCTCGTAGAGGTTGTCGACGCCCTGGAGCAGCGTCGCCATCCGCTCCAGACCCATGCCGGTGTCGATGTTGCGCTGGGGCAGCGGGCCCGCGACGTCGAAGTCGTCCTTCGCGCGCACCGCCGAGAGCTCCTCCTGCATGAAGACGAGGTTCCAGAACTCGAGGTAGCGGTCCTCGTCGACGGCCGGCCCGCCCTCGCGCCCGTACTCGGGCCCGCGGTCGAGGTAGATCTCGCTGCAGGGGCCCCCCGGGCCGGGGACGCCCATGTGCCAGTAGTTGTCGAGCTTGGCGCGGCGGGTGATGCGCTCGACCGGGAGCCCGATCTGCTCGTGCCAGATGGCGAAGGCCTCGTCGTCGTCGACGTAGACGGTGGGCCAGATGAGCTCGGGGTCGAGGCCGTAGCCGCCCTGGTCCTGGGGGGTGGTGACGAGCTCCCAGGCGAGGCGGATGGCGCCTTCCTTGAAGTAGTCGCCGAAGGAGAAGTTGCCGTTCATCTGGAAGAACGTGCCGTGGCGGGAGGTCTTGCCGACCTCCTCGATGTCGCCGGTGCGCACGCACTTCTGGACGCTCGTGGCGCGGTCCCAGAGCGGGGTCTCCTGGCCGAGGAAGTACGGCTTGAACGGGACCATGCCCGCGTTGACGAAGAGCAGGTTCGGGTCGTCGAGCAGCAGTGAGGCGCTCGGCACCACGGTGTGCCCGCGGCCGGAGAAGAAGTCGAGCCAGCGGCGCCGGATCTCAGCGGTTTCCATGTCGTGTCAGTCCTGGGGTCGTGGGCCGTGCGCGGGCGATCCGACATCGTATGCCGGGCCGGCATGGCGGGGTTGGGGCAGGCGGAGGCGGGGGCGGCTGCCCCTACCGAGCTCGCGCGTCGTGACCCCGCACGACGTGGGCGGACATCGCGGGCGCGCCCGTGCGCGCCGCGGTCCCTCCGAGCGTGACCTCCATACCCACGACCCTACAAGGAGCGGCGGACGCCCCGCCTCACGCGTGCCGGACGCAGCGGGCCGCCCAGGGCCGGGCCTCGAGACGAGCCGCCGGGATGGGCTCGCCGCAGACCTGGCAGCGCCCGTAGGTGCCGTCGGCGACGCGGGCGCGGGCCGCGCGGACCTGGGCCAGGGTGTCGAGGAGCTGTTCCTGCACTGCCACGGCCGAGAGCCGGTCGACCGCCAGCGAGGTGCCCTCACCGATGCGCTTGCCGAAGGAGATGTTCTCGCCGGCGGGCGGGGCGGCGGTGAGCGTGGCGAGGTCGGCCACCAGCTGCTCCTCGTGGGCGGCGAGCGCGGCGTCGGTGTCCATCGGCCCACCGTAGGCGAGGCCGCCGACGGCGCGGACCACGCGGGCCGGCGCGCGCGCCCCTGGGCTCAGCGGCCGAGGCGCTCCTTCAGCCAGCGCCACCGCTCCTGGAGGCGCCCCTCGAAGCCGCGGTCGGTGGGGCGGTAGTAGTCGGTGGTGCCCGCGAGGTCGTCGGGCAGGTACTGCTGGCGCGCCACCCCGTCGGGCTCGTCGTGGGCGTAGACGTACGACGGCGCGCGGCCGCGGCCCGTGGCGGCCGCCGAGGCCTGCGCGATGCGGTCGGCCCCGCCGTAGCCGCTGCCCCGCAGGTGCAGGGGCACCGGCCCGCCCTTGCCGGCGCGCACGTCGGCGATGGCCTCGTTGATCCCGGTGTAGGCGGCGTTCGAGGCCGGGGCCAGGGCGTTGTGGACCACGGCCTGGGCCAGGATGATGCGCGCCTCGGGCATCCCGATCTGGGCGACCGCGTGCATGGCGGCCACCGCCGTCTGCAGTGCGGTGGGGTCGGCCATCCCGACGTCCTCGGAGGCGGCGATGACGATGCGGCGCGCGATGAAGCGCGGGTCCTCGCCCGCCTCGAGCATCCGCGCCAGGTAGTGGAGGGCCGCGTCGACGTCGGAGCCGCGCATCGACTTGATGAGGGCACTGGCGACGTCGTAGTGCTGGTCGCCGGTGCGGTCGTAGCGCACGGCGGCGTGGGCGACGGCCTGCTCGGTCTGGGCCAGGGTGATCTCGACGACCTCGGGCCGGGCCGCCCCGGGGGCGAGCGAGTCGTCGGCCACGCCGGCGGCCGCCTCGAGGAACGTGAGCGAGCGCCGGGCATCGCCGCCGGAGAGCCGCACCAGGTGGTCGCGGGCGTCGTCGGCCAGGGCGTAGGCCCCGGCCAGGCCCCGCGGGTCGGCCACGGCGCTGGTGAGGACCTCGGCCACCTGCTCGTCGGTGAGCGGCACCAGCGTGACGAGCATCGAGCGCGACAGCAACGGGGCGATGACCGAGAAGGACGGGTTCTCGGTGGTGGCGGCCACCAGGACCACGAGCCGGTTCTCGACACCCGGGAGCAGGGCGTCCTGCTGGGCCTTGGTGAAGCGGTGGATCTCGTCGAGGAAGAGCACCGTCTGGCGGCCGTAGAGGTCGCGGGTGCGGGCGGCCCCCTCCATCACCGCGCGCACGTCCTTGACGCCGGCGGTGACGGCCGAGAGCTCGACGAACTCGCGCTCGGCCGCGGTGGCCACGAGGTGAGCGAGGGTGGTCTTGCCGGTGCCGGGCGGCCCCCAGAGGATGGCCGAGAGCGGGCCCGCCGCTCCCCCACCGCCCTCGATGAGCCGGCGCAGGGGGCTGCCAGGGCGCAGCACCTCGGCCTGGCCGCGGACCTCGTCGATGCTGCGCGGCCGCATCCGCACGGCCAGGGGGGCCATCGCCGACGAGCCGGCACCCGGGCGGTCACCGGCCGCGGCGCCGAAGAGGTCGGTCCCGTCCTGGCTCATCCCGCGAGGCTAGCGCCGCGCGCCGACGCCACCGGCCCCGGACGCTCCCTCCGGTCAGAAGTAGCCGGTCTCGCCGTCGAGCAGCTCGCGCAGCAGGTCGAGGTGGCCGGCGTGCCGGGCGGTCTCCTCGAGCATGTGGTGCACCATCCAGCGCAGCGACGCCTCGCCGACCGAGTGCAGCGCGGTGCTGCCGGTGTCGTCGAGTGACCGCCCGGCGATGGCGGCGTCGGAGCGCGCGCAGGCGGCCTCGTAGCGGTCGAGGACCTCGGCCAGCGACAGGTGGTCGACGCGGAAGTCGCCGTCGTCGTCCTCGCGGCGCAGCCCCGGCAGCTCGGAGGGCTCCCCCAGCAGCACCTCGCGGAACCACAGGTCCTCGGTCGAGGCCAGGTGCGACACCACGCCGGCCACGGTCATCAGCGGCGAGGTCGGCACCAGCGACCGGTGGGCGTCCGCGTCCGAGAGCCCCTCGCACTTCAGCCGGACGACGCCCCGCTGGAGGTCGAACCAGCCGAGGAGCTGGGTCCGCTCGTCGGCGACGGTCGGGGGACGGGTGCGCGTCGCGGGCATCGGCCCACGGTAGCCATCGGGGCGGCGGAACGGTGCCCCCGCGCACCCGGCGCCCGGGACGCCGGGCCCGCGTGCGAGATTGCTGCCATGAGCGAGGTCCGCCCGATCGGGACGTTCGAGGAGCTGCTGGAGGCCTCCGGGCACCACCCGGTCGTCGAGCTCGACGTCGGCCGCGGGTTCGCGCCGCCGGGATGGGCGGTGGCGCTCGACGGCACCGGCGCGGTCGCGTTCCCCCGCCGCTCGGACCACGGCGTCCCCGGCGCGTCGGTCCTCGGTGACGGGCCGGCCATCGACGCGCTCCTGGCCGACCCCTGGGTGCGCTCCTGGTTCGCGGCGGGCGACTTCCGCCATCTCAGCCGGCCCCGTGAGCACCACGACGTCGTCGACCGGCACCTGCCGATCGACGGCCCGGGCGGCGACTGGGACTGGCTGTGGACCCGCGACCTGCCGCCCACCGACGTCCCCGGCGAGGACCGGGTGGTGGTGCTCGACCCGGCGGAGGCCCCGGAGGCCAGGGCGCTGCTGGCCGTGGCGAGCCCCCGCACGCACGGCCAGCCGTTCGCGCGGCCCGGCCAGCTCTGGGTGGGCGTGCGCGACGACGCCGGCGCTCTGGTCGCCTGCGGGGGCAGCGAGCCGTCGGGCGCCGGCACCCCCACCCTGGCCGGCATCGCGGTCGCCACCACGGCCCGCCGCCAGGGGCTGGGGGCCGCCGTGACCGCCGCCCTCACCCGCCGCGCGGTCACCGCCACCGGCGCCTGCGCGCTCGGGATGTTCGCCGACAACGACGACGCCCGCCGGGTCTACCGGCGGCTCGGGTACCGGACGGGGATGCAGTGGCGCAGCCGCTGGCGCGCCGGGGCCCTGCCGCCCCCGCCGACCCCCTCCTGACCGCCGGGACAACTCTTTCGCCCCCTGCGGGAACCTGCGTCAGGCCGTCGGCGGCTCGGGGGCGCCCTTCGGCGGCTCGGGCTTCGCGTCGACCCCGGCCTCCTTGCGCTGCTCCGGCGTGATCGGGGCGGGCGCGTCGGTGAGCGGGTCGTAGCCGCCACCGGACTTCGGGAACGCGATGACGTCGCGGATGCTGTCGAAGCCGCCGAGCAGCATCACGATGCGGTCCCACCCGAAGGCGATGCCGCCGTGCGGCGGGGCGCCGAAGGCGAAGGCGTCGAGGAGGAAGCCGAACTTCTCCTGCGCCTCCTCCGGCGCGAGCCCCATCACCTGGAAGACGCGCTCCTGCACGTCGCGGCGGTGGATCCGGATGGACCCTCCGCCGAGCTCGTTGCCGTTGCAGACCATGTCGTAGGCGTAGGCCAGCGCCGACCCGGGGTCGGTGTCGAAGGTGTCCATGAACTCCTCCTTGGGGGAGGTGAACGCGTGGTGCACGGCCGTCCAGGCCCCGGAACCCACGGCGACGTCGCCGGCCGCGACCGCCTCCGACGCCGACTCGAACAGGGGGGCGTCGAGGACCCACAGGAAGCTCCAGGCGTCCTCGTCGACCAGCCCGCACCGCTGGCCGATCTCGAGCCGGGCCGCCCCCAGCAGGGCGCGCGACGCGCGCGGTGCGCCGGCGCCGAAGAAGATGCAGTCACCCGGCTGCGCCCCGACGTGTGCGGCCAGGCCGGCGGCCTCGGCCTCCGAGAGGTTCTTGGCCACGGGGCCGCCGAGGGTGCCGTCGTCCTGCACCAGCACGTAGGCCAGGCCCTTGGCGCCGCGCTGCTTGGCCCACTCCTGCCAGGCGTCGAGCTGCTTGCGCGGCTGGCTCGCACCGCCGGGCATGACGACCGCGCCGACGTACTCGGCCTGGAACACGCGGAACGAGGTGTCGGCGAAGAACTCGGTGCACTCGACGAGCTCCTGGCCGAAGCGCAGGTCCGGCTTGTCGCTGCCGTAGCGGCGCATGGCCTCGGCGTAGGTCATCCGCGGGAACGGCGTGGGCAGGTCGACGCCGATCAGCTGCCAGATCTCGCGGACCAGCGCCTCGCCGAGCTCGAGGACGTCGTCCTGCTCGACGAAGCTCATCTCGATGTCGAGCTGGGTGAACTCGGGCTGGCGGTCGGCGCGGAAGTCCTCGTCGCGGTAGCAGCGGGCGATCTGGTAGTACCGCTCCATCCCCGCCACCATGAGCAGCTGCTTGAACAGCTGGGGGCTCTGCGGCAGGGCGTACCAGCTGCCCGGGGCCAGACGGGCCGGCACCAGGAAGTCGCGGGCGCCCTCGGGCGTCGACCGGGTGAGGGTCGGGGTCTCGATCTCGACGAAGTCACGGTCGCCGAGGACGCGGCGCGCGGCCTGGCTCACCTTCGAGCGCAGCCGGATGGCGTGCCCGGCCGAGTGGGCGCCCGGGCGGCGCAGGTCGAGGTAGCGGTGCTTGAGCCGTGCCTCCTCACCGACCGTCACGCGCTCGTCGACCTGGAACGGCAGTGGCGCGCTGGGGTTGAGGACCTCGATCTCGCGGGCGACCACCTCGACGGCCCCGGTCGGCAGGTCGGGGTTGACGTTGCGCTCCGCGCGGGCGGTGACCTCGCCGGTGACCTTGACGACGTACTCGCTGCGCAGGTCGTGGGCCGCGCCGGTGAGCACCTCGTCGCGCGCGACCACCTGGGCGACGCCGCTCGCGTCGCGCAGGTCGATGAAGGCCACCCCGCCGTGATCGCGCCGCTTCGCCACCCACCCGGTGAGGGTGACGGTCTGGCCGGTGTGGTCGGCACGCAGGGTGCCGGCCTCGTGGGTGCGGAGCACGGAGGATCCTTCGAGTCGGGGTCGGTGTGGACGGCTGCCGGGCGGGCGGGGCCGCACGCGGCCACCGGTCCCCCGGACCGGCCCAGTCTACGGAGGCCCGACGCCGGCGCCGAACGGGTTGCCGGGGGCGCCGCTCAGGGCCGCCGGGCCGGGAGCAGGCAGAGCTCGTTGCCCGAGGGGTCGGTGGCCAGCCGCCACGGCAGTCGGCCCCATCCGGGCTCCCACTCCCGGCCGCCCAGCTCGACGACCCGCGCCACCACGGCGTCCTCGTCGTCGCCGGCCTCGAGCCGGACGTCGAGGTGCATCCGGTTCTTCAGAGCCGCGTCCTTGGGCGCGGCCTCGGGGCACAGCTCGAGCAGCGGCCCGAGCCCGGACGGGTGCTGGAGGGCCGTCAGCGGGCTCCCGGGCACCGGCCGCCAACCCGTGAGCGCGGCCCAGAAGGCGGCGTCACGCGCGGGGTCGGTGCTGCTGAGCGGGAGCGCGGCCACGGCGCCCGCACCGGCGTACTCGGGCCGCTCCTCCATGACACAGAACGGGTTGCCCTCGGGGTCGGCCAGCACCACCCACGGCACGTCGCCCTGCCCGATGTCGAGGGGGCGCGCCCCCAGCGCCAGGGCCCGCTCGACGACCTCGCCCTGGCGCGTGCCGCCGGCGACGTCGACGTGCAGCCGCGGCGCGGGCGCGACGGGCTCGGGCACCGACGGGAAACACAGGTCGAGGACCGGGCCGCCCGGCACGGCCAGCCGGCTCTCGACCAGGTCGGGCCCGTCGGTGAGCGGCTCGGCGCCGAGGAGGCCCTGCCAGAACCGGCCCAGGAGGCGCGGGTCGTGGGCGTCGAGGCTGACGTTCTCGAGGTACATCCCGCTGTCGTACCACCCGGCCCCGACAGCCGCGTGAGACTACCCTTCGGCGGTTCGGCCGAGGCCCCCGGCACCTTCGGCCACCAGTGCCGCCGACTCGCCGCGGACGCGGCGTTCGCCGCCATAGGATGCCCGCGATGTCACTCCCCGGCCCTGTCCCAGTCTTCGACCCCGGAGAGATCTTCCCGGACCTCGAGGAGCTTCGAACCCGAGCCACCGACGGCGATCTCCCGGGCGCCCTCGAGCGCCTCGTGGCGGTCGGGCGCGGTTCCGCGTCCGACCAGGTCATGGCCTTCGACGTGCTCGCCGAGAGCGAGGCGCTCGACGGCCCCCTCGCCGCGCACCTGGCCGCGCACCCCGACGACCGCACCGCGCGCCTGCTCGCGTGCCTGCGCCGGGTCCGCGCCGGCTCCGACCGCGCCTCGGCCCTCGCGGCCGAGCAGGACCTCATCCGGCTCGTGGCCGAGGACCGCTCCGACGCCACGGCCTGGTTCGTCCGCCTCGTCACCGCCGCGGCCGCCGGGCTCGGCCCGAGCGAGACCCGCCGCCGCTACGAGCGTCTGCGCGAGCTGGCCCCCGAGCACAGCGTCGCGCAGCGGCTCATGCTCCGGGCCCTGGTGCCGGCGCCCGGGGGCGCCTGGGACGAGGTCCTGGCCCACGTCCGCAGCGCGACCGCGGGCGCACCCGACGGCAGCCCCGACTGGGGCCTGGTGCCGCTGCTGCACCTGACCCGCTGGCACGTCGAGAGCCCCACCGGCGAGACCGACTACCTGCGCCAGCCCGAGGTCCGCACCAAGCTCGAGGAGGCCTCCGAGCGCTTCACGGCCGCCCCCTGCACCTCCCCCTACGCCGCCGTCGAGGTCCACACCGACTTCGCCGTCGTCACGGCCCTGGCCGGTCAGCGCGGCCGCTCGATGAAGCACTTCCGCGCGCTCGGCCCCGCCCTCGCCCCGGGCGCCTGGGAGCTCGCGGCCGCCCACCGCGAGGACCTCGAGACCGTCCGCGGCGCCGCCGTGGCCGAAGGAAGGCGTCGATGAGCGTCACCGAGACCACGGTCGACGGCATCCCGGTCTTCGTCGCCGACCGCGACGACGGCCTCTGCAGCGGCGGCCTCATCTTCCGCGTGGGCTGGGCCGACGAGACGCTCGCCGTGCGCGGCCTCACCCACCTGGTCAGCCATCTCGCGCTGCACCAGGTCGTCGTCGGCGACCCCCACCAGAACGTCGAGATCCACGACCGCTACACCCACGTGTACGCGCAGGGCTCGGCCCAGCAGGTGGCCAACGTCCTCAACGGCGTCTGCGCCAACCTCCAGCAGCTGCCCACCCACCGCATCGCGCTCGAGAGCGACGCCCTGCGGGCCGAGGAGGCCCGCCGCACCGAGGAGCGCCGGGCCTCGCCGCTGCTGCGCTACGGCGCCCAGGGCTACGGGCTGGCCTCCTTCCCCGAGCTCGGGCTGCCCGGCATCGACGCCGATCTCGTGCAGCTCTGGGCCGATGCCGCCTTCACCCGTGAGAACACCGTGGCGTGGCTGGCCGGTGACATCGCGCCCGGCTCCCTGAAGATGCCGCTGCCCGAGGGCGAGCGCTCGACCCTGCCGGTCGTCACGACCGCGTTGGGTCAGGCGCCGATGTGGTTCCGCGACAGCACCACCGACACCCTCGTGGTCTCGGGGGTCGTGACCCCCGGCCCGGCCGCGGTGGTCTACACGATGCTGCTCGGCCGCGCCCTCGACCGCGACCTGCTGGACGGCGACCGGATCAGCCTCAGCGCCTCGGCCACCCTCGAGGTGCGCGACGCCGAGGCCGCCATCGTCACCATCACCGCCGACTGCCTGTTGCAGCACCGCGGCGGTGCACTCGTCGGAGCGGTCGTCGACGCCATGGCGCGCCTGCGCTGGGGCCCGCTCGGCGCGGCCGAGGTCACCTACGCCGCCCGGGCGGCCGCCGAGACGCACCGCGCCGCCGACGCCACCCCGGACGCCGCGCGCCGGCGCGCCCTCGACCGCGTCCTCGGCCTCGCGTCCGAGGGGCCCGCGTGGGGGCCCGGCGACTTCGCCGGCATCACCCCCGACCAGGTGCGCGCCGTGGCCGAGGAGCTGCACGCGAGCGCGCTGGCGCAGCTGCCCGACCTCGGGCTCGACTGGGCGGGCTGGAACCAGATCCCGATGCACTCGCCCCGCACGGTGGCGGGCACCGAGTACCCGGGGCGGGGCTACTCCGACGCCGTGCTGGTCGTCGGCGACGACGGCGTGATGGTGCGCACGCCCCGCTCGCGCTCGACGGTGGCCTTCGACCAGGTGGCGATCATGCAGGCCTACGAGGACGGCGGGCGCTGGCTGGTCAGCACCGACGGCTTCCAGGTGCAGGTCGAGCCGACGATGTACGAGCTCGACGACGCCGCCATCGCGGCCATCGACGCCGCGGTCGACCTCGCCCGCGTCGTCCGGCTGTCCGCGCGCCGGCCCGAGGACCTCCCGCAGCCGCGGGACACCACCCCCGAACAGGACGCGGCCGCGAGCCCGGAGCAGCGCCGCGCCGCCCGCGACCGGCGGTCCTGGCTGCGGCGCGTCACCGGTCGCTGAGCCTCGCACGGGGGCCATGGCGTGCGACGGTAGGGACGTCCCGTCCGTCTGGAGGCCCTGTGACCAGCCCGTTCCCGCGCCGGGCCGCGCTGCGCGGCGTGGCCCTGGCCACCCTGGGCGCGGCGGTGGCCGCGGGCTGCACGACCCAGGCCTCCGGTACCGGCGGCCCCACAGGGTCGGGCACCCCGACGTCGGCGCCCCCGACCCCCCCGGAGCCCTCGGCCCCGGCCCGGCACGAGCTCGTGGTCCACCCCGACGGCCGGGTCGGCGTCCTCGACCCCGACACCGAGCCCACCGTGGCCGCCGGCCGGGCGCTGCTCGAGCGCTGCACCGCGGTGGTCGTCACCTCCCCGGCCGGGGCCGACGTGGCCACCGGCCTGCGCGTGGCCACCGCCCTCGGCCTGCCGCTGCTGCTCGACGGGCCCGACCTCGCCCAGGAGCTGCGTCGTCTGGGGGCGCGCACCACCGTGCGGGTCGACCGCACCACCCTCGGCACTCCCGACGTCCCCGGCCTCCCGCCCCTCCCGCCCGAGACCCCGGCCCGGCTGGTGCTCGCCCCGGGGGCCGTCGTCCCCCGGGTCCTCGCGCCGATGCTGGCCGCCACGGGCGCGCGCACCGTCCGGCTGGGCTCCACCGACCCGCGGGTGCGCCCCGCCGACATCGCCGCCCTGCGCGACGCGCCGGTGGCCACGGTCCTGGGCCTCGGCGCCCTCGGCCCGCACTTCGCCCAGCGGGTGCGTACCGCCCGCACCGCCGCCACGCTGCCGGGTGGCGGGCTGCTCCCCCTGACCGGTCGCCGGATGGTCGCGCTGTACGGGCACCCCAGCACCCCGGCCCTCGGCCTGCTGGGCGAGCAGGGGCCGGCGGCCGCGGTGACCCGCGCCCAGGCGACCGCCCGCGCCTACGCCCGGCTGTCCGACGTCCCCGTGGTGCCCGCCTTCGAGCTCATCGCCACCGTCGCGTCGGGGTCGGCCGGCGGCGACCACCTGTACTCGCGGCGCACCGCCGTGTCGGTGCTGGCGCCGTGGGTCGCGGCGGCCCGGGCGTCGGGCGTCTACGTCGTCCTCGACCTCCAGCCCGGGCGGGCCGACTTCCTGTCCCAGGCGCGCGTCTACGAGTCGCTGCTGCGCGAGCCGCACGTCGGGCTGGCCCTCGACCCCGAGTGGCGTCTGGGGCCCCACGAGCAGCCGCTCGAGCAGATCGGCCACGTGGGGGTCGCCGAGGTCAACGCGGTCGGGCGCTGGCTCGCTGCGCTGGTCCGCCGCCACGACCTGCCGCCGAAGGTGCTCACCCTGCACCAGTTCCGGGCCTCGATGGTCCGCGACCGCGAGGACCTCGACACCGGGCTCGACGAGATCCAGTGGCTGGTGCACGCCGACGGCCAGGGCAGCCAGCCGGCCAAGCGGGCCACCTACGCGGCGGTGCGGCGCGGACTGCCGCCCGGCGTGCGGCTCGGCTGGAAGAACTTCGTCGACGAGGACTCCCCGATGCTGACCCCGGCCCAGACGCTGGCTCAGGTGCGCCCCGCCCCCTCGTTCGTCAGCTACCAGTGACCGGCCACGCCCCGGGCGCCGTCACCCGGGCGAGCCGGGCTCCGGACCCACGTAGAACCACCGGCCGGCGCGGCGCTCGAAGCGGCTGCGCTCCTGCACCTCACCCCGCTGGCGGGTCCGGCCCTCCCCCGCGAGCCAGGTGGCCCGGAACTCCACGACGCCGCTGTCGTCGCCGGCCGCACCGCCGACCACGTCGAGGACCTCGAGCCCGGCCCACCGCACCCACGGCTCGGGGTCGACGCTCTCGGGGCGGGTCCGCGGATGCCACGTGACGAACAGGTGCATCCCGTCGGCCAGGGCGTACGCGGTGTAGCGCGAGCGCATCAGGCGCTCGGCGGTCTCGGCCCGGCGCTCGCCCTCGATGACCGGGCCGCAGCACTGGGCGAAGGACGCGCCCGGGGGCACGCCGCCGCAGGGGCAGGGGCCGGTGGGGTCGAGGGTGTCCTCGCTGCCGGACACCTTGAGCCAGGCCTGCGACCCCCTGCCGTTCCCGAAGGTCTCGGCCACGAGGTCATCCTCCCACGTCGTCCTGGGCGTCACAGGGGGGACGTACCCCGCCGGGGGGCTCGGTACTCGCGGCGGTCAGGAGCGGGTGCGCCCCGGGCTGCGCTCCGGCCACGGGGCGTCCGCCGGCCGCAGGCCCCGCCAGCCGCGGGCTCGGCACGCGTGCGCGGCCAGCACGGCGATGACCAGGGTGGGGCTGTGCAGCCGCCCGTCGAGGACCCCCTCGACCAGCGCCTCGAGCGGGACGCGGCGCTGCGGCATCCCCAGCTCCTCGCCGTGGCGCTCGAAGCGGTCGGCGTGGGGCACGTCGGCCAGGTCGCGCGCCAGGAAGATGCGCAGACTCTCGCTGGAGCCGCCCGGCGAGGACCAGTGGTCGACCAGGGTCGCCCAGGAGCCGGCGGTCAGGTCCGCCTCCTCGTGCAGCTCGCGGGCCGCGGTCACCTGCGGGGGCTCGCCGTCGACGTCGAGCAGCCCGGCCGGGATCTCCCAGTCGAACGCGCCGACGGGGTGGCGGTACTGCTGGATGACGACGGCGCGGTCGTCGTCGTCGAGGGCCAGCACGGCCACGGCGCCGGTGTGGTCGACGAAGTCGCGGGTGACGACGCCGGCCTCGCCGAGGTCGACGCGCTCGCTGCGCACGTCCCAGACCCGCCCCTCGAACGAGAGGGTCGACTCCAGCACCGGGCGGCGCTCGAGCCGGTCGCGCAGCAGGTCCTCCCCCGGGTCAGGCACGCGCGTCGGCGGGCTCGACGACCCGCGGCCGCTCGACCTCGACGAGCCGGGCGGCCCGCTGCTGCTCGATGGCCGCACCGACCAGGCCCGCGAACAGCGGGTGCGCGCGGGTCGGGCGCGACTTGAACTCGGGGTGCGCCTGGGTCGACACGTAGTACGGGTGCACCTCGCGCGGCAGCTCCACGAACTCGACCAGGCCCAGCTGGGGGTGGGTCCCGCTGATGACGAGCCCGGCGTCCTCGAGGGCCTCGCGGTAGGACTCGTTGACCTCGTAGCGGTGGCGGTGGCGCTCGTCGGCGAAGGTGGCTCCGTAGGCGCCGGCCACGACCGAGCCCTCGCGCAGCGCGGCGCGCTGGGACCCCAGCCGCATGGTGCCGCCGAGGTCGCCCGCGCCCTCGACGAAGGCCTTCTGCTCCTCCATGGTCGCGATCACCGGCGCCGGGGTGTCGGGGTCGAACTCGGTCGAGCTCGCGCCCTCGATGCCGGCGACGGCGCGGGCGTACTCGATGACCATGCACTGCAGGCCGAGGCAGATGCCGAGGGTCGGGACCTGGCGCTCGCGGGCCCACCGCAGCGCGCCGACCTTGCCCTCGATGCCGCGTACGCCGAAGCCGCCGGGCACCAGCACGGCATCCACCCCGCCGAGGGCCTTCTGGGCGCCGGCCTCGGTCTCGCACGAGTCCGAGGGCACCCAGCGGATGCGGACCCTGGCGTCGTGGTGGAAGCCGCCGGCCCGCAGCGCCTCGGTGACCGACAGGTAGGCGTCGGGCAGGTCGACGTACTTGCCGACCAGCGCCACCTCGACCTCGTGCTCCGGCTGGTGCACGCGTTGCAGGAGGGTGTCCCAGTCGGTCCAGTCGACGTCGCGGAAGGTGAGCCCGAGGCGGCGGATGACGTAGGCGTCCAGACCTTCGCGGTGCAGGACCTTCGGGATGTCGTAGATGCTCGGGGCGTCGACGGCGGCCGCGACGGCCTCGGTGTCGACGTCGCACATCAGGCTGATCTTGCGCTTGATCGACTCGGGGATCTCGCGGTCGGCCCGCAGCACGAGGGCGTCGGGCTGGATACCGACCTGGCGCAGCGCCGCGACCGAGTGCTGGGTCGGCTTGGTCTTCAGCTCGCCGCTGGGCGCGAGGTAGGGCACGAGCGAGACGTGCAGGAAGAACACGTTGTCGCGGCCCAGGTCGTGGCGCACCTGGCGGGCGGCCTCGAGGAACGGCAGCGACTCGATGTCACCGACGGTGCCGCCGATCTCGGTGATGATGATGTCGGGTGCCTCGGCGTCCGAGACCCCGGGCGAGCCGGCCGCCTGGGCCCGCATCCGCTCCTTGAGCTCGTTCGTGATGTGCGGGATGACCTGCACGGTGTCGCCGAGGTACTCGCCGCGGCGCTCCTTGGTGATGACCCGGTTGTAGACCTGGCCGGTCGTCACGTTGGCGCTGCCCTTGAGGTTCACGTCGAGGAAGCGCTCGTAGTGGCCGATGTCGAGGTCGGTCTCGGCCCCGTCGTCGGTGACGAACACCTCACCGTGCTGGAACGGGTTCATCGTCCCGGGGTCGACGTTGAGGTAGGGGTCGAGCTTCTGCATCGTCACCCGCAGCCCGCGGGCCCGGAGCAGGTGCCCCAGGCTCGAGGCGGTGAGCCCCTTGCCGAGCGAGGAGGCGACGCCTCCGGTCACGAAGATCTGTTTCGTCGTCTGGAGCACCACGGGCTTCAACGATACGTCATCGGGCGCGCCCCCGGTCCGGCGACGCACCGGACGGGGTCCCGGGATCCCACCGCGCGCACGCGGACGGCCCTCAGGAACCCGTGCGGGCGAGGGCGTAGGCGGTCTCGGCGGCGGCCAGGGCGTCGGCCTCGGACGGCAGCTCGCCCGCCCGTTCGACCGCCTTGGACCTCAGGTCGTCGCGCACTCCCCCGTGGGTGACGACGTCGCGGATGCCGCGCGAGAGCGACACCGGGTCGCCGCCCGGGACGAGGATGGCGGCGTCGCCGACGACCGCGTGGGTGCCCCCGACATCGGTCGCCACGATGGCGGCGCCGGCGTGCAGGGCCTCCTGGAGCCCCACGGGCTGGCCCTCCCACACCGCGCTCGAGACGACCACGTCGGCGGCGGCCAGCAGGTCGGGCACGTCGTCGCGGACTCCGAGCAGGCGCACCGGCAGCCGCTCGGCGTCGATGCGGGCCTGGAGCCGCGCCCGCAGCGGGCCGTCGCCGGCGACCACCGTGACCAGGTCGAGGTCGCGCAGGTCCCGGTGGGCGTCGAGGAGGAGGTCCAGGCCCTTCTGCGGCGCCAGGCGGGCCAGGACGACGCCGAGGCAGGTCCGCGCGTCGAGGCCGAGCTCACCGTGCACCGTGTAGCGGTCGCCCGACGGCAGCCGGCGGGGCGGCGCCGGGACCACGGCCAACGCGGTGTGGGCGGCGCCGAGGGCCTCCATCCGCTGCACCAGGTCGGCCGAGACGCCCAGCACCACGCGCGAGCCGCGGGCCACCACCCGCTCGAGCCCGGCGTAGACCGCGCCGGTGAGCAGCCCGGTGGGGGCGGCGTTGTGCAGGGTGGTGACGACCGGGGTGCGCGAGCGGGCGGCGGCCAGGACCGCGACGGCCCCCGCGCGCAGGCCGTGGGCGTGCACGACGTCGGCCCCGGCCACCAGCGGCACCAGGTCGCGTATCGCGCGCGCGTCGCGACGGGGGTGCGGCCGGTCGGTGACCTCGACGGGCGAGACGGTCGCGTGCTCGCCCAGCGCGAACGTCTCGGCGACGGCGGCCGGGGCGGCCACCATCACCAGGTGCCCCGCCCCGGCCAGCAGCCGTGCGAGGCCTTGGACGTGGCGGCCCACCCCGCCGGCGCTGGTCCCGAGCACGAGCAGCACCTTCACCCGCCCTCCCCTCCCCGACGCCGCGAGCGGCCGCCGTCGCGCATCTGGCCCATCATCGTCCGGTCACCGTAGAAGACGGTCAAGAGCCCCGTGACGAGGGCGAGCGCCCCGGTGGCCACCCCCCAGAGGGCGGCGTCGGCCAGACCGTCGTAGCTGCGCCCGCGGGTGACGAGGTCGCCGACCAGCACGGCCAGCGCCACGGCCACCACGACGGCGCCGAGCGTGCGGGCCATCCCTCGCGTGACCTCCGGGCCCCAGGCGCGGCGGACCAGCAGCACCAGCAGGGCGGCCGACAGGGTCATCCCGAGGGTCGACGAGAGACCGAGCCACCGCAGCGTGGTCAGGGCGCCGCGGTCGGGCCCGACGAGCACCAGCGGCAGGACCGCGGCCACCGCCCAGCCGAGGGAGACGGCGAACGCGGCGTCCAGCGGGCGGCCGCGCACGTACAGCGCCCGGGTCAGCAGCGCCGTCAGCCCGAAGCCGACGACGCCGGGCGCGTAGGCGGTGAGGGCCGGCGCCAGCGCGGCCAGGGCGTCCGGGCTGGAGCCGTCGGGCCCCTTGTTGGCGTCGAGGGCGCGGAAGAACGCGCCGACCGTGGGGGCGGCCGCGATGAGCACCCCGGCCGCGACCCCGCACAGTACGAGGACGGCGCGCAGCGACCGGGCCAGGGTGCCGGTGACGTCCTCGCCCGCCCCGGTGCGGGCCGCGAGCGCCGGGAACGCGCTGGTCGCCACCGGTACCGCGAGGACCGCGTAGGGCAGCAGGTACACGGCCTGCACGTACTGGTAGACGGTGAACGACCCGCGGGTGCCCGAGTGGTTCGCCAGCCAGACGGTGGCCAGGACGGCCGCCTGCTGGGCGCCGAGCGCGAGCACCCCGGCGCCGGCCAGCGCACCGATGCGCCGGGCGTCGTCGGGGTCGAGGCGCAGGCCCGGCCGCCACCGCCAGCCGGTGGCCAGGGCGGGGACCAGCAGGGGCAGCGACAGCACGACGACGCCGAGGGTGGTGCCCCAGCCCAGGACGGCGACGGCCCGGTCGCCGACCGACGACGGTGACACCGCGCCCCCGGTCAGGGAGCCGTACCAGAGGTAGGAGCCGAGGACCACGACCGACGAGACCAGCGGGGCCAGGGCGGCGGCCAGGAAGCGGCGGTGGGCCTGGAGCAGGCCGGCCAGGATGATGCCCACGCCGTACAGCGGCACCTGCACCGCGAAGATGCGCAGCAGCGTGGTGCCGAGGGCCTGGGCGCGCGGGTCGAAGTCGTCGACCAGCCACCCGGCCAGGACCGGGGCCGCGAGCGCGAGCAGCAGCCCCAGCGGCACCAGCACCACCAGGGCCCAGGTGAGCAGCACCGAGGCCAGGCGGTCGGCGTGCTCACGCTGCCCGGCCCCCAGCCGGTGCGCGATGAGCGGCACGGCGACGGCGGCGAGCACCCCGCCGGCGGCCACCTCGAACAGCACGTTGGGCAGGGCGTTGACGCTCTGGTAGATCTCGCCCACACCCCGGGCGCGCACCGAGTCGGCGAAGACGAGGATGCGGGCGAACCCGGCCACCCGCGACACCATCGTGACGAGGGCGATGAGTCCGGCGGCCCCGGCGACACCGGAGGCCAGGCGGCGGCGGGTCATCGGGTGGGCCGGCCCCACGCGTCGAGCTCGCGCAGCCCCGGGGTCGACTCGATGACCGCGGTGAAGCTGACCCGCTCGGACGCCAGGGTCAGCGCCGTCAGGACGCCGAGGGCCACCAGCCGGCCGGAGCGCCCGGTGGTGCCGAGGAGGGCCGTGCCGAGGAGGGCGCCGGCGGCGTTGGCCCCGGTGTCGCCGAGCATCGCGCGCCCGGCGAGGTCGTCGCGCAGCACGCCGAGGGAGGCCCCCACGGCGGCCGACGCCTGCACGCGGGGCGCGCGGCGGCCCGCGGCGCCGGCGAGGAGGAGCGGAGCGGCGGCGAGCAGGGTGGCCTTGAGGGCTCGGCCGGGGCGCAGGTCGAGGAGGTTGACCAGGTTGGCGGCGCCGGCGACGACCGCACCCCCGACGAGGGTGTCGACCACCCCCAGGTCATCGCGGCCGCGGTCGGCCAGGGCGGCCGCGGCCAGGCCGGTGAGCCCGATGCCGACGACCTTGACGGCCCCGGTGGTCAGCTCGCCGCGGGCGGCCGCTCCCAGGTGGCCGCGCAGGCCCTTGGACGAGCCGTCGCCGGCCAGGTCGTCGAGGGCGCCCAGCGCGCCGGAGCCGGCGACCGCGAGCAGCCCCGCGGGCCCGCCCAGCGCTGCGCCGGCGGCGGC
Organism: Phycicoccus duodecadis; assembly: GCF_002846495.1. Lineage (NCBI taxonomy): Bacteria > Bacillati > Actinomycetota > Actinomycetes > Micrococcales > Intrasporangiaceae > Phycicoccus > Phycicoccus duodecadis. The sequence goes on along the minus strand of NZ_PJNE01000001.1, from coordinate 3,406,984 downwards.
TCCGGCCACCCAGGCCGGACCTTCGAGCAGCGTCACGTCGCTACCGGCGTGGTTGGTGCGGCGCCAGCGCGCGCCGGTGACGCTGCGCGTGAGCAGCCGCAGGCCCAACCCGGCCGTGACCGCGGACGTGACCGCGGCCAGGGCTCCGGCCGCCGCGACCGGGCGACGGGGTGGGCTCACGTCCCCGGGACCGGCGCGTAGGCGGCGTCGGCGCGCGGGCCGAGCCCGTACTGCCCGGCGCTGCCGCCGTTCTGCTCGGCGAGGCCGAAGACGACGCTCGCGACGCCGGTGGGGCTCGCCACGTCGTCGACGCCCGACACTGCCTTGGAGACGGCGGAGTCCTCGCGCAGGGTGGTCAGCACCGAGGTGCCGGTGGGTTCGGACTCGATGTCGGCGGCGACGACGACACCGCGCGAGCGCGCATCGAGGGCCGCGGCCAGACCCACCCAGCGCTGCGCGGTCCCGGTGCGTACCTGTTCGGAGCCGTCGGTGACCGCCCCCGACAGGACGACCACGAGCTCGGCGCGGGTGAACGCGGGAGCGTCGATGGAGAGCAGCCCGCCGTCCGCCAGTGTCTGCAGGGCGGCGCGGGCGGTCTCGTCGTCGGGGCCGCTGTCACCCGCCGGGGCGGTGCGGGTGAGCAAGGTGGCGAGCAGCACGTCACGGGGAGTGAGCGCTGCCGCCGACCCGGGGTCGACGGCGGCGTCCTTCGCCGCCTGCTGCACCAGGCGGTCGCGGGTGCCGGCGACCTTCTGGTTGGTCGACACCCAGTCGGCGCTGACCGACGTGGTCGACGCGATGCGGCCGCCGGCGGCGTCGACGGCCTCGGTGACGGCCTCGCTCGCGGCGGCGTCGGCGCCCGGGAGCACCACGAGGGCGACGGTGCGCTCGGTGAGCGTCCCGGCGAGGACGCGGGACGAGACCGCCGCCAGGTAGGCGTCGCGCTGCTCGACCTTCGCCTGGAGCGCGTCGCGCTCGGTGTTGAGCTGGGCCTTGTCGTCACGCAGCCCCGCGATCTCGTTCTGGAGGGTCGAGCCGATCTCACCCTGCAGGGGCCCCGCGCCCAGGACGATACCCACGGCGAGCGCGAGGAAGATCGAGACGATCGAGACGATGTGGTAGCGGAAGTCGATCACGGCAGGACTCCTTGGACGGCCGCCCAGACGTCGTCGACCCGGGCGGCGAGGACCTCGAGCATCGCGCGGCCACCGTCGGTGGACCACAGCGCGGCCCCGAGGGCCAGCACGGCCACGAGGAGCATCAGCACGACGCTGAACGAGGAGATGCGGTTGCGGTAGAGGCGGCTCACGCCCTTGGCGTCGACGAGCTTGCCACCCACCCGGAGGCGGGTGAGGAAGGTGCTGGCCATCCCCTGCCGCCCCTTGTCGAGGAACTCGACCAGCGTCACGTGGGTGCCCACGGCCACGATGAGCGAGGCACCCTTGTCGTCGGCCAGGAGCATCGCGACGTCCTCGCTGGTACCCGTGGCCGGGAAGACGACGGGCTCGACGCCGAGCTCTCGCACCCGCTCGAGCCCCGGCGCACGGCCGTCGCGGTAGGCGTGCACGACGATCTCGGCGCCGCTGCGCAGGGCACGGTCGCTGACCGAGTCCATGTCGCCGACGATGAGGTCGGGCGAGTGACGGGCCTCGATGAGGGCGTCGGCGCCGCCGTCGACCCCGATGAGGATCGGCTTGTACTCGCGGATGTAGCTGCGGAGGGTGTCGAGGTCCTCTTTGTAGTGGTAGCCGCGCACGACGATGAGCGCGTGCCGACCGTCGAGCTCGGTGCGGATGTCGGGGACGCCGACCCCGTCGAACAGCAGCTCGCGCTCCTTGCGCAGGTAGTCCATCGTGTTCTCGGCGAAGGCCTCGATCTCGGCCGACAGCCCCGCGCGCGCGAGGGTCATCGCCTCCTGCACCGCGTCGGGGTCGAGCAGGCTGCCGCCGCCGACGGGCCGGTCGCCGTGCAGCAGCAGGCCACCCTCGATGCGCAGCGGCGCGCCGTCCTTGAGCGCCATCACCTCGGGCCCGGCGCGGTCGACCAGCGGCACCCCGGCGGAGACGATGATCTCCGGGCCGAGGTTGGGGTATCGCCCGGAGATCGAGGGGGCGGCGTTGACCACGAAGGCCGGGCGGCACGCCACGAGCGCCTCGGCGCTGACCCGGTCGATGTCGAGGTGGTCGATGACCGCGACGTCGCCGGGACGCAGCCGCTTGGTCAGGTTCTTGGTCCTGCGGTCGACGCGGGCGGGACCCGAGGATCCCTCGGAGGGGTCCCGGTCACGACGGGAGAGCAGGCGGATGGACATCTGCACCATCGTGCCACGCCGGGTCAGCCGCGGGCACGCGCCATCAGGTCACGGGCGTGGTCGAGCGCGGCGTCGGTGCCGGAGCCGCCGAGCATCCGCGCCAGCTCGGTGACGCGGTCCTCGCCGCTGACCTCGTGGACCATGCTGCGGGTGACCTGGCCGTCGTCGGACTTCTCGACCACGAGGTGCCGGTCGGCGTGCGCGGCGACCTGCGCCAGGTGCGTGACGACCACGACCTGCGCGTGGCGGGCGAGCTCGGCCAGCCGGGCACCGACGTCGAGCGCGGCGCGCCCGCCCACCCCGGCGTCGACCTCGTCGAAGACGAAGGTGGGGACCGATGCGGTCTCCTGGGCGGTGGCGACCTCGATCGCCAGCATGACCCGCGAGAGCTCACCACCCGAGGCGGCCTTGGTGACCGAGCGCGGGGTGGTGCCGGGGCCGGCGGCCAGGCGCACCTCGACGACGTCGGTGCCGTCGGGCCCGAAGCGGCCGGCGTCCTCGACCGCCACGGTGACCGTGGCCGAGCCCATCGCGAGATGGCCGAGCTCGGTGGTGATGCGAGCGCCGAGCGCGTCGGCAGCGGCGGCTCGGGCGGCCGTGAGCGCCGCGGCGGCGTCGGCCCGCGCCGCGGTGAGGGCGACCGCGGCTGCCTCGAGGTCACCGATCCGGTCCCCGGTGCCCTCGAGCTCGGTGACGCGGGCGGCCGCCTCGCGCCCCCAGGCCAGGACGTCGTCGACACCCGGCCCGTAGAGGCGGGTCAGGTCGGTGAGCGCTGCGCGCCGCTGCTCGACCTGGTCGAGGCGGGCGGGGTCGACGTCGGCATCGGCCAGGTAGGAGCCGAGGTCGGCGGCGACGTCGGCGGCGAGGTAGCGCAGCTCGTCGACGCGGGTGCCGAGTGCCGCCAGGGCGGGGTCGTTGTGGGCGGCGGTGGCGATGCGGCTCGAGGCGTCGGCCAGGGCCTCCAGGACGCCGGGGGCCGCGTCGGTGGCGTCGTCGGCCCCCGCGAGGGCATCGTGCGCTCCCCCGGCCGCCGCCCGCAGCTCCTCGGCGTGGCCGAGCCGCTCGGACTCGGCGCGCAGGGCGTCGTCCTCACCGGGCTGGGGGTCGAGGGCCTCGATGCGCTCGAGCCCGATGCGCAGGGTCTCGGCCTCGCGGGCTCGCTCGGCGGCCGCGGCCCGCAGCGCCGCGAGCTCGTTCTCGGCCGCGGTGAGCTCGGCGTGCAGGGCCCGGTAGGACGCCAGCGGCTCGGCCACCGCGCCGCCGCCGTAGGCGTCGAGGACCTCGCGATGCTCGTCGGTGCGCCGCAGCCGCCACTGGTCGGCCTGCCCGTGCACGGCCACGAGATGCTCGGCGAGCTCGGCCAGCACCCCGACCGGCGCCGCCCGCCCGCCCACGTGGGCCCGCGACCGTCCGTCGGCCGCCACCGAGCGCACCAGGACGAGCCCGTCGCTGACGTCGGCGCCGGCGTCGGCCGCGCGGAGCAGGGCCGGATGGCCGTCGGGCAGGGCGATGACGCCCTCGACGACGGTGCGCGCCGCGCCGGAGCGGACCAGGCCGGAGTCGCCGCGGCCGCCGAGCAGGAGCCCGAGACCGGTCACGACCATGGTCTTGCCGGCGCCGGTCTCGCCGGACAGCACCGTGAGCCCCGCGTGCAGCGGCAGGACGGCCTCGTCGATGACCCCGAGGTCGCGGATGCGGATCTCCTCGATCACCGCGCCACGTCCTCCCCGTCGTCGCGCTGGCGGCGGGCCGCGCCCCGCCAGCCGTGGACGGGGAGGTCGAACTTCTCGACCAGGCGGTCGGTGAAGACACCCTGCGACAGGCGGGCCAGGCGCACCGGCAGCGCGGAGCGGGTGACCTCGACCTGCGCTCCGGGCGACAGCCCGACCGCGCGCCGCCCGTCGCACCAGAGCACCGCGCCGGCCTCGGCCTGCGGCAGCAGCTGCACCGCGAGGTGGGACTGCGGGCCGACGACGACCGGGCGCGAGAACAGCGCGTGGGCGCTGATGGGGACCAGCAGCAGGGCCTCGACGTCGGGCCAGACCACCGGGCCGCCGGCCGAGAAGGCGTACGCGGTGGAACCGGTGGGTGTGGCCATGACGATGCCGTCGCAGCCCCAGGTGGACAGCGGCCGACCGTCGATCTCGACGGTGAGCTCGAGCATCCGCTCGCGGGACGCCTTCTCGACGGTGGCCTCGTTGAGGGCCCAGGACGAGAACACCTCGTGGCCGTCGACCCGGGCCACCACGTCGAGGGTCATCCGCTCCTCGACGGTGTAGTCGCGGGCGCAGATGCGCTCCACAGTGGCGTCGAGGTCCTCGCGCTCGGCCTCGGCCAGGAAGCCGACGTGCCCGAGGTTGACCCCGAGAAGGGGTGCCCCGGAGCCGCGGGAGATCTCGGCACCGCGCAGGATGGTGCCGTCGCCGCCGAGCACGCAGACCAGCTCGCAGTCGAGGTCGGTCCTGGTCTCGTCGACGCAGCCGACGCCGTCGACGGCGGCCAGTGGGGTCTCGCCCGCGAGGTCGGCCGACGGGGCGCAGACCCCGATGCCGGAGGCCAGCAGCCGGGTGGCGACGGCCGCGGAGAGCTCCTGGGCGTCGCGACGGCTGGCGTGGGTGACGAGCAGGACGCGGCGCGGCGCTGGCGTCATCGTCGGGCTCCTCGGTGTCGGGGGGTGGCCGCATGCACGGCGTCGCGGACCTCGTCCTCGGTCATTGTGTCCGACGGGTCCGACCGTACCCACAGGAGGTACTCGACGTTGCCCGTCGTCCCCAGGAGCGGGCTGGGCGCCACGGCCCGCACGTGCAGCCCTGTCCGCGCGAAGGCCGACGTGACCGCCAGCAGGGCGTCGCGCCGGTTCCCGGGGTCCCCGACGACCCCGCCGCGCCCCAGCCGGTCGCGGCCGACCTCGAACTGCGGCTTGACCAGCGCCACGAGGTCACCGTCGGGGCGCAGCAGAGCGGCGAGCTCGGTGGCCACCAGGGTCAGCGAGATGAACGACAGGTCGGTGACGACGACGTCGAAGGGTCCTCCGACGGCCGCGGGGCCGAGGTCGCGCACCGAGGTGCCCGGGCGGTCGTCGACGCGTGGGTCGTCGGCCAGCTCACGGACCAGCTGATCGTGCCCGACGTCGAGCGCGACGACGTGGGCGGCCCCGTGGTGCAGCAGGACCTGGGTGAAGCCCCCCGTGGACGCGCCGACGTCGATGCAGCGACGCCCCGCCACGACGAGGCCGGATTGCCCCCAGCCCTCCAGGGCCGCGAGCAGCTTGTGGGCCCCCCGGCCCACCCATCGGGGGCCGTCGTGCTGCACCGACAGGGCGCTCGCCGCGTCGACGGGCTGGGCCGGCTTGCGCGCGGGTACACCGTCGACCCGGACCAGCCCGTCGGCCACCAACGTCTGCGCCTCCCCCCGCGAGCGGGCCAGACCCCGGCGCACGAGCTCGGCGTCGAGCCGGGCGATGTCAGCCGCCGAGGTCGCCGAGACGCGAGCGGAGCGTCTGCTGCACGTGCTCCCCCGCGGCCAGCTGGCCGTCGAGGTCGTCGGTCGGGACGGCGGCCAGGTCACGCAGGGCCGCGTCCACCAGGATGTCGCCGGTCTCGGGTGCCTCGACGGCCTCCTCGGCCGGTGCCTCGTCGTCCGCGAGCGTCTCGTGGTCGGGGGTCTCGGTCACGCCGACGACCCCGTCGTCGGGGCGGTCGTCGCGGTGTCGTTCGAGGTCGCGGTGGTCGGCGTCGCCGAGGCCTTCTTCGCGGGGACCTTCTTCGCGGGGGCCTTCTTCGCGGGAGAGGTCGTCCCGGTCGAGGCCTTCCGCGCGGTGGCCTTGGTCGCCGAGGTCTTCGTCGCGGTGGCCTTGGTCGCCGAGGTCTTCTTCGCGGTGGCCTTGGTCGCCGAGGTCCTCTTCGCGGGCGACGTCGTCCCGGTCGAGGCCTTCCGCGCGGTGGCCTTGGTCGCCGAGGTCTTCTTCGCGGTGGCCTTCGTCGTCGAAGCCTTCCGCGCGGTGGCCTTGGCCGCCGAAGCCTTCGTCGCAGGTGCGGCCTTCGACGCTGCCCCCGCCGTCGTCGCGGCGGCCTTCGTCGCGGTACCGGCGGCCGACGCACGCTTCTGGGCGGCCTTCTTCACCGCAGCCCGGGTGGGACGCGGTGACGCCGGGGCGGCGGTCCGCACCGGGGGCGACGCGGCGGCCGGGGCGCCGGACCCGCTGTGCACCAGGCCGGCTCGCGTCCCTACCGCGCGCGCCAGCTCGTCGACCTGGGTGGCCAGGCCGGTCACGGTCGCGGCCAGTGCCTGCATGTCGGCGACGACGGCACCGGCGTCCAGCCGTTCGACGGCGGCTTCGACCTCACGCTGTACGAGGGCGACCACCTGGTTGCGGTTCTCCTCCGCGGCCCGCAGCAGGTCATCGGCCAGACGGCCCACCTGCTTGGCCATCTTCTTCGGTGACGCTTCGGACCCGGCGATCGCCACGAGCTCCTGGGCTGCTTCGACGGCACGGGCCCGGGTGACCTCCCCGAGACCGACGGCGAGCTCGACGTACGCGCGGATGGATCGTGTGACCATGGGTTCCTCCTGGAGCCGGGGCGACCTGCAGGGGTGTCACGCTACTCGGCGTGCAGGTCCGCCAACATCCGGCGCGCGGTCTCGCGCAGCGCCGCCGCCCGCTCCCCCGCCCCGTCGTCGGCAGCACGGTGCACCGCCGCGACGGCCGCTGCGAGGTCCGCCAGCGAGGGTGAGCCGTCCTCGGGATCGCGGTGCAGCCAGCGCAGATCGGGGGCGACGAAGGTCGGTCGGCGCTCCGCGGGCGCGTCGAGGACGGCGTCCAGGTCGTCGACTCCCGTCAGCACCAGCAGCGAGTCGGCGCCGGCGCCGACCGCGCCCTCGATGTCGGTGTCGAGGCGGTCACCCACCGCCAGCAGACGATCGGCCGCGACGTCGAGCCGCTCGGCAGCCAGCAGGTAGAGCGGCGGATGCGGCTTGCCCGCCACCGCGTCGGGGTTACGCCCCACGGCCCGGGCGACCGCCGCCACCAGCATGCCGTTACCCGGCGCCACCCCACGGTCGGTCGGCAGGGTGGCGTCGGTGTTGGTGGCCACCCACCGCGCTCCGTCCTCGACGGCGTACGCGGCCTCGGCCAGGTCCGTCGCCGTCACCCCGGCGCCGTACCCCTGGACGACCGCCGCGTAGCCGAAGCCGTCATGGTCACGCGGGGCGACGCCGACGAAGCCCGCCGCCTCGAGCGCGACGACCACACCCGGGCCTCCGACAGCGAGCACCCTCGAGCCCGCCTCGGCGTCGCGGACCAGGAGCCACGCCGCGGCGTCGCTGCTGGTGACCACCTGCTCGGGGGTGCACCCGAGCCCGAGCTCTTGGAGGTGGGCAGCCACGTCCGCCGGCGGCCGCGAGGCGTTGTTGGTGGCGTAGACCACCGGCACGGTCAGTGCACCGAGCGCGTCGACGGCATGCGGGACCGCCGCCGGGCCGCGGTACACCACGCCGTCGAGGTCGCACACCAGCGCGGCGTACCGCGCGGCGAGGCTGGTCACGCCGGCGTGGGTCGGCCGTCGCCCTCGGCCGACGGCGGCTCCGGCGACGGCACCACGTCGTCCTCGTCCGGCCCGAGGTCGGTGAGGTCGATGCCGTCGAGCTCGTCGAGGCGCTCGACCGCGTCGGTCTCGTTCTCGATGTCGCCCTCGACCGCCTTCTGGAACCACTCCCGCGCCTCGTCGACGCGGCCCAGTGCCACCAGGGTGTCGGCATAGGCGTAGTGCAGACGGTGCACGCCGGCCTTGGACCCGCGCTTGAGAGCAGGGACCTGGAGGGCGAGCAACGCGGCGTCGAGCTGGCCGAGGTCGCGGCGGACACCGGACACGACGATCGCGAGCTCGAGCCGCTCGTCGTCCGCGAGCGTCCGCGCCTCCGGGGTGGCGGCGAGCTCGAGGGCCCGCGAGTGCCGACCCAGCCCCCGCTCGCAGTCGACCATCAGGGGCAGCAGGTGCGAGGAGCCACTCAGCCGCCGCACAGTACGGAACTCGTTCAGCGCACGCGCGAAGTCACCCATGCGGTACGCCACCATCCCCAGGGCCTCGCGCGCCGCGGGAACGCGGCCGGCGCGGCGCACGGCGGTCTCGGCGTGCGCGAGGGCGGCCTCGATGTCGTCCGCCTCGAGCTGCACCGCCGCCATCACCAGATGTTTGGCGACCCCCTCGGCGTTCTCCTTCGAGAGGGTGCGCAGCTGGACGTGCACCGAACGGTCGAGCTCCTTGCCGGTCACCTCGTCAGGGATACGCGGCTCGGGAAGCCGCGGGCCCTTGGGCGTGAGGCGGGACGAGCCGCGCTGCTGGTCGCCGGCCGCGCTCGGGCCGTCACGTCGCGGTCCGCGGTCGTCACGGGCGCCGGGCGGTCGGCCCCCGTCACGACGCCGCGGGTCAGCACCACGGCCGGCATCCGAGGATGGACCGCCTCGACGGTTCGCCGGGGGCCCGTCCTGGCGGCGCGGCCCACCGCCGCCACCCCGCTGCCCGTCGGGCCGCCCGGATCCTGCGCCTCGCGGGCGCTGCTGGTCGTCTGCCACGGATGGTCCTTCCTCGTCCTGCTGGGCGGCCCGTGCCGCGGGTGTCAGTCTACGAAGGCCAGGGCCGAAAGCGTCACCGCCGTAGCCGGCCTCTTGCCGGAAATGGACATGAGAAAGGGCCCGTCGCGAACGACGGGCCCTTTCTGGAAAGTATGTCCGGCTGCGTCCTACTCTCCCACACCGTCACCAGTGCAGTACCATCGGCGCTGAAGGGCTTAGCTTCCGGGTTCGGAATGGAGCCGGGCGTTTCCCCTTCGCTATGACAGCCGAAACTCTATGGAGATGTCAGTCTTCCCGACCGTATCTCGGGAACTGCACAGTGGACGCGAACAAAAGTCTTGAGTGTGAGTCAAGTTATCGGCTTATTAGTACCAGTCAGCTACATGCATTGCTGCACTTCCACATCTGGCCTATCAACCCGGTAGTCTAGCCGGGAGCCTCTCGGGGTAAACCCCATGGAAACCTCATCTTGAAGCGTGCTTCCCGCTTAGATGCTTTCAGCGGTTATCACTTCCGAACGTAGCTAATCAGCGGTGCCCTTGGCAGGACAACTGACACACCAGAGGTTCGTCCATCCCGGTCCTCTCGTACTAGGGACAGCCCTTCTCAAGTTTCCTACGCGCACAGAGGATAGGGACCGAACTGTCTCACGACGTTCTAAACCCAGCTCGCGTACCGCTTTAATGGGCGAACAGCCCAACCCTTGGGAGCAACTCCACCCCCAGGATGCGACGAGCCGACATCGAGGTGCCAAACCATGCCGTCGATATGGACTCTTGGGCAAGATCAGCCTGTTATCCCCGGGGTACCTTTTATCCGTTGAGCGACGGCGCTTCCACAAGCCACCGCCGGGTCACTAGTTCCGACTTTCGTCCCTGCTCGAGATGTCTCTCTCGCAGTCAAGCTCCCTTGTGTACTTACACTCGACACCTGATTGCCAACCAGGCTGAGGGAACCTTTGAGCGCCTCCGTTACATTTTAGGAGGCAACCGCCCCAGTTAAACTACCCACCAGGCACTGTCCCTGATCCGGATCACGGACCGAGGTTAGATATCCAGAACGACCAGAGTGGTATTTCAACGTTGACTCCACACACACTGGCGTGCATGCTTCACAGTCTCCCACCTATCCTACACAAGCCGTACCGAACACCAATACCAAGCTATAGTAAAGGTCCCGGGGTCTTTCCGTCCTTCTGCGCGTAACGAGCATCTTTACTCGTAGTGCAATTTCGCCGAGTTCGCGGTTGAGACAGTGGAGAAGTCGTTACGCCATTCGTGCAGGTCGGAACTTACCCGACAAGGAATTTCGCTACCTTAGGATGGTTATAGTTACCACCGCCGTTTACTGGGGCTTAAATTCTGAGCTTCGACCCTAAGATCTAACCCGTCCTCTTAACCTTCCAGCACCGGGCAGGCGTCAGTCCGTATACATCGTCTTGCGACTTAGCACGGACCTGTGTTTTTAGTAAACAGTCGCTTCTCCCTGGTCTCTGCGGCCCTTTCCCCTAGGACGTGAAGTCCTTCAAGGTCTGGGCCCCCCTTCTCCCGAAGTTACGGGGGCATTTTGCCGAATTCCTTAACCACGATTCACTCGATCGCCTTGGTATTCTCTACCTAACCACCTGAGTCGGTTTGGGGTACGGGCGGCTAGAACCTCGCTAGAAGATTTTCTTGGCAGCATAGGATCACCCTGCTTCCCGCATACGCGGTCACTATCAGGTCTCAGGATATGTGTGACACGGATTTGCCTATGTCACTCCCTACACCCTTGGACGTGGACTACCATCGCCACGCGGAGGCTACCTTCCTGCGTCTCTCCATTGCTTGACTACTACAACCTAGGGTCGCGCGCTCCACTCAGGTCGTCACCCGAAGGATCAGACAAGAGCTTCAGGCGCTTAGCATCAGAAGGTTCGTCATGGGCGGTTCTTCGCCGGTTCCGGAATATCAACCGGATGTCCATCGACTACGCCTGTCGGCCTCGCCTTAGGTCCCGACTTACCCAGGGCAGATTAGCTTGACCCTGGAACCCTTGGTTATTCGGCGGACGGGTTTCTCACCCGTCATTCGCTACTCATGCCTGCATTCTCACTCGTGTGGCCTCCACAGCTGGATCACTCCGCCGCTTCCCTGGCCACACGACGCTCCCCTACCCATCGACACGCTTGGACCGTGAACCCTCAGGTGTCACGGCCGGGCAATATGTCAATGCCACAGCTTCGGTGGTGTGCTTGAGCCCCGCTACATTGTCGGCGCGGAATCACTTGACCAGTGAGCTATTACGCACTCTTTAAAGGGTGGCTGCTTCTAAGCCAACCTCCTGGTTGTCAATGCAACTCCACATCCTTTCCCACTTAGCACACGCTTAGGGACCTTAGATGGTGGTCTGGGCTGTTTCCCTCTCGACTACGGAGCTTATCCCCCGCAGTCTCACTGCCACGCTCTCACTTACCGGCATTCGGAGTTTGGCTAACGTCAGTAACCTGGTAAGGCCCATTAGCTATCCAGTAGCTCTACCTCCGGTAAGAAACACGTGACGCTGCACCTAAATGCATTTCGGGGAGAACCAGCTATCACGGAGTTTGATTGGCCTTTCACCCCTACCCACAGCTCATCCCCTCAGTTTTCAACCTAAGTGGGTTCGGTCCTCCACGACGTCTTACCGTCGCTTCAACCTGGCCATGGGTAGATCACTCCGCTTCGGGTCTAGACCCAGCGACTCATTCGCCCTATTCGGACTCGCTTTCGCTACGGCTTCCCCACACGGGTTAACCTCGCCACTGAGCACTAACTCGCAGGCTCATTCTTCAAAAGGCACGCTGTCACCCCACAAGGAGGCTCCAACGGATTGTAGGCACACGGTTTCAGGATCTATTTCACTCCCCTCCCGGGGTGCTTTTCACCTTTCCCTCACGGTACTTGTTCACTATCGGTCACCAGGGAATATTTAGGCTTAGCGGGTGGTCCCGCCAGATTCACACGGGATTTCTCGGGCCCCGTGCTACTTGGGATGGTTCTCTGGAGTTCGCGTCATTTCGTCTACGGGGGTCGCACCCTCTGTGCCGGACCTTTCAATGTCCTTCGACTATGGCGCGAATTTTTGACTCCATGTCAGCTTGTCAGCACTGACTGAGAAGTCCCACGACCCCGACCATGCAACGCCTGACAGCTATCACACATGATCGGTTTAGCCTCTTCCGCTTTCGCTCGCCACTACTCACGGAATCGCGGTTGCTTTCTCTTCCTGTGGGTACTGAGATGTTTCACTTCCCCACGTTCCCTCTACCCGCCCTATGTGTTCAGGCGGGAGTGACTGGACTTGCCTCCAGCCGGGTTTCCCCATTCGGAAATCCTCGGATCACAGTCTGGTTATCGACTCCCCGAGGCTTATCGCAGATTCCTACGTCCTTCTTCGGTTCCTGGTGCCAAGGCATCCACCGTGTGCCCTTAAAAACTTGAGCCACAAAGATATAAGATGCTCGCGTCCACTGTGTAGTTCTCAACATACGGGCGGGCCTTCGTCGGTCTCGGCGCCTACCGGCAATGCCGGCGGTTCGTCCGCAACGAAGGTCCTGGGCCGTAACGGCCTGAGGTGAGCGTTTCCGCCCGAGCCCTCAGGACCCAACAACGTGTCAGGCACTGTGCCTCACCCGGTCGTTGTCCACTCTCCCGAAGGAGCTGTACTGACGAACCGGCCGAAGCCCAGTGCCAAATAATCGATGTTCCACCCTTGAGCTCCTGGTGCTCGACATGTGCGAACAAACCAGGCTCTGGATCGCAGTTGCGACCAGTGCTCCTTAGAAAGGAGGTGATCCAGCCGCACCTTCCGGTACGGCTACCTTGTTACGACTTAGTCCCAATCGCCAGTCCCACCTTCGACGGCTCCCTCTCAAAGAGTTGGGCCACCGGCTTCGGGTGTTACCGACTTTCGTGACTTGACGGGCGGTGTGTACAAGGCCCGGGAACGTATTCACCGCAGCGTTGCTGATCTGCGATTACTAGCGACTCCGACTTCATGGGGTCGAGTTGCAGACCCCAATCCGAACTGAGACCGGTTTTTTGGGATTCGCTCCACCTTGCGGTTTCGCAGCCCTTTGTACCGGCCATTGTAGCATGTGTGAAGCCCAAGACATAAGGGGCATGATGATTTGACGTCGTCCCCACCTTCCTCCGAGTTGACCCCGGCAGTCTCCTATGAGTCCCCGCCATTACGCGCTGGCAACATAGAACGAGGGTTGCGCTCGTTGCGGGACTTAACCCAACATCTCACGACACGAGCTGACGACAACCATGCACCACCTGTATACCGACCTTGCGGGGCACCCATCTCTGGGTGTTTCCGGTATATGTCAAGCCTTGGTAAGGTTCTTCGCGTTGCATCGAATTAATCCACATGCTCCGCCGCTTGTGCGGGCCCCCGTCAATTCCTTTGAGTTTTAGCCTTGCGGCCGTACTCCCCAGGCGGGGAACTTAATGCGTTAGCTGCGGCACGGATCTCGTGGAATGAGACCCACACCTAGTTCCCAACGTTTACGGCGTGGACTACCAGGGTATCTAATCCTGTTCGCTCCCCACGCTTTCGCTTCTCAGTGTCAGTTATGGCCCAGAGACCTGCCTTCGCCATCGGTGTTCCTCCTGATATCTGCGCATTTCACCGCTACACCAGGAATTCCAGTCTCCCCTACCACACTCTAGTCTGCCCGTACCCACTGCAAGTCCGGGGTTGAGCCCCGGATTTTCACAGCAGACGCGACAAACCACCTACAAGCTCTTTACGCCCAATAATTCCGGACAACGCTCGCACCCTACGTATTACCGCGGCTGCTGGCACGTAGTTAGCCGGTGCTTCTTCTGCAGGTACCGTCACTTTCGCTTCTTCCCTGCTGAAAGAGGTTTACAACCCGAAGGCCGTCATCCCTCACGCGGCGTCGCTGCATCAGGCTTTCGCCCATTGTGCAATATTCCCCACTGCTGCCTCCCGTAGGAGTCTGGGCCGTGTCTCAGTCCCAGTGTGGCCGGTCGCCCTCTCAGGCCGGCTACCCGTCGTCGCCTTGGTGAGCCATTACCTCACCAACTAGCTGATAGGCCGCGAGTCCATCCCAGACCGAAAAACTTTCCAGACGGTAGAGATGCCTCTCCGTCTCGTATCCGGTATTAGCTCCGGTTTCCCGGGGTTATTCCAGAGTCTGGGGCAGGTTACTCACGTGTTACTCACCCGTTCGCCACTGATCCGGTAGAAGCAAGCTCCCACCTTCACCGTTCGACTTGCATGTGTTAAGCACGCCGCCAGCGTTCGTCCTGAGCCAGGATCAAACTCTCCGTTGATGTTTGACTCTCGGCAGAACCGAGAAATCGTTACCCTGTGGAGGGTTGTTTCACTGGCTGAGCACGAACAACCAGCTTTCGCTGTTGTTCGTTGTCCAACCAAAGGATTTTCGTGCATCGATCCGTCTCACCGGCCTGTGGCCGGCTCCTCCGGGACGATGCGACGAGGTAATTGGCATCGATTTTTGACACGCTGTTGAGTTCTCAAGGTTCGGACGCGCACCCACGATTGGCTCAGTGAGCTCGTCGTCGGGGCTACTCCGTGTGTTCTCCCAGTCGCTGGAAGCAACCGGTCAAACGTACCCGCGTCCATGCTTGGGCGTCAAATCCGTGACCCGCTCGATGAGCGGCCGGGTTGATCGCGCTTGGATCTCTGCGGTGGTTCCCACTCTAGCATCCCTTCCGGGGCGCTTCCTCCACCAGGCTTTCCGGCCGCTGTGCGTCCGGGCGAACCCTTCGGAGTGGGAGTCAGCTCGTGGGACCGGCCTACTTGGTGCGGGGCTGTTCGGCCCTGCCGCTTGGTGTCCGTTCCTCCCTCTCGGGCTGACGTCGAGAACATTAGAGGACGATTCGCGGCGAACACAAATCGCCCTGCCCCGGAGACGGGTCCGCCGCCGCCGCACAGCCCCAATTCGGCTGTGCGACAGCGGCGGAGAGTCGCTGAGGAACCTGCTCAGGTGGCGTCGGGACCCGTCAGACGGCCCGCCGCGAGGTTCTTGCGCCCCCTCCGAAGCACCACCACGTCGCCCGGGAGCACGTGCTCGGTCGTCAGGACCATCTCCGGGTCGGTCACCTTGCGGCCGTTGACCGATGCTCCGCCCTCGCCGATGGTTCGACGGGCCGCGTTGCGGGAGTCGACGAGCCCCACGGCCACCAGGGCGTCGACCAGGGACATCCCCACGGCCACCGGTCCCCCGGGCAGCTCGGCCGTGGCGTCGCGCAGCGTGGCGGCATCGAGGCCGGCGAGCTCGCCCTTGCCGAACAGCGCCTCGCTGGCCGCCTGGACCGCCGCCGTGGCCTCGGCCCCGTGCACCAAGGTGGTGACGTCGGCGGCCAGGGTCCGCTGGGCCGCGCGCTTCCACGGCTCCTCGGTGACCTGCCGCTCCAGCGCGGCCACCTCGTCGCGGCCGCGGTCGGTGAACACCCGCAGCAGCGTGCCCACCGAGGCGTCCTCGACGTTGAGCCAGTACTGGTAGAAGGCGTAGGGGCTGGTCATCACGGGGTCGAGCCAGATCGCGTTGCCCGCGCTCTTGCCGAACTTCTCGCCCGAGGAGTCGGTGAGCAGGGGCGTGGTCAACAGGTGCACCGACCGGCCCTCGACCCGGTGGATGAGGTCGGACCCCGCGGTGAGGTTGCCCCACTGGTCGTTGCCCCCGGTCTGCAGCGTGCACCCGTACTGCCGGTACAGCTCGAGGTAGTCGAGCCCCTGCAGGAGCTGGTAGCTGAACTCGGTGTACGAGATCCCCTCGTCGCTGTTCAGCCGGGCTGCGATGGCGTCCTTCTTGACCATCTGGTTGACCCGGAAGTGCTTCCCCACGTCGCGCAGGAAGTCGAGCGCACTCAGTCCGGCGGTCCAGTCGAGGTTGTCGACGAAGACCGCGGGGTTGGCCCCGCCGTCGTCGAGGAAGGGCCGCACCTGCCGTTGGATGTTCGCCACCCACGCGGCCGTCTGCTCCTTGGTCTTGAGGACCCGCTCCGCCGACGGCCGGGGGTCGCCGATCAGGCCCGTCGAGCCGCCGACCAGGCAGATGACCCGGTGCCCGGCCCGTTGCAGGTGCCGCAGCACCACCAGCTGCACCAGGTTGCCGAAGTGCAGGGACGGCGCGGTGGGGTCGAAGCCGCAGTACGCCGTGATCGGGCCCCCCGCGAGTGCCTCACGCAGCGCGGACTCGTCGGTGGTCTGCGCCACCAGTCCCCGCCACTGCAGCTCGTCGAGGATGTCGGTCACGGTGCTGGTCCTTCCCGCTGGGTGCACACCGGCGGCCACCGGCGCCTCCAGCCTGCCATGCAGCACCCCCGGCACGGCGCCGGCACCACCGGATGGGACGACGGTGCCCCGCTGCCACGACGCCGCCGCCCTCCTGCACCGCGACGGTGGACGTGGTGGTCCGCGCGTCGCTGGTGACGCGGGTCGCGACGGCCGAGCACGGCGCGGGGCTGCGCGACCTGATGCAGCGGCTCAGTCCCGTCGGCGCCGCACCGCGGGGCGGTAGACGCTGACGGTGGGCTCGTCCGCCAGCCAGAACCGCCACGGGAAGTCGTCGCCGTCGCCGCCGGGCCCGCTGACCCCCACGCGCGGGCCGGTGCGCACCGCGCCGGTCGGGGGCGGTTCGGCCGGTGGCTCGAGGCGCCCCGGCCCGGCGGGGTCGAGCAGGTCCAGGCCGTTCTCGTCGCGCCCGAAGGCCAAGGTCCTGGCCAGCCGGGCCGGCCCTCGCGCCCAGTCGCGCTCGCGCACGCCGGGCCGCCGCGCGGCCGCCACCTCGTGGCCGGCGACGACCTCGCCCGCGCGCAGCAGGACGGCCGACGCCTGCCCCTCGGGGCCGGTGACGACGTTGGCGCAGAAGTGCATCCCGTACGTGAAGTAGACGTACAGGTGCCCGGCCGGGCCGAACATCACCGCGGTGCGCGGGGTGCGGCCGCGGAAGGCGTGCGAGCCGGGGTCGACCGCACCCGCGTAGGCCTCGACCTCGGTGAGCCGCAGCGTGACCCCGGCGTGGGTCAGGCGCGCGCCGAGCAGCGCGGGCGCGACCTCGAGGACGGGGCCCGCGAGCACGTCGCGCCGGATGCTCACCGGGCCTGCGGAACCGCCGCCGCCCAGCCCCGAGCCCGCCCGACCGCCGCGACGACGCGCTCGAGCTGCTCGGCCACCCGCACCGGTGCGGTACCGCCCTGCCCGGACCGCGAGGCCAGCGACCCCTCCACGGACAGCACCTCGCGCACCCCCGGCGTCAGGTGCTCGCTGACGGCGGCGAGGTCGTCGTCCGAGAGGTCCCAGAGCTCGATGCCGCGCACCTCGCACACCCGCACGCAGGCCCCGGCCACCTCGTGGGCGACCCGGAACGGCACCCCCTGCCGGACCAGCCACTCGGCGATGTCGGTGGCGAGCGAGAACCCCTGGGGGGCCAGGGCCGCCAGCCGGTCGGTGTTGAACACCAGGGTGGCGACCATCCCCGAGAAGGCCGGCAGCAGGACCTCGAGGGTGTCGACCGCGTCGAAGACCGGCTCCTTGTCCTCCTGCAGGTCACGGTTGTACGCCAGCGGCAGGCCCTTGAGCGTGGTCAGCAGCCCGGCCAGGTCACCGACCAGCCGGCCGGCCTTGCCGCGGGCGAGCTCGGCGACGTCGGGGTTCTTCTTCTGCGGCATGATGCTCGACCCGGTCGAGTACGCGTCGTCGAGGGTGACGAACGAGAACTCCTTGGTGGCCCACAGGACGACCTCCTCGGCCAGCCGCGAGACGTCGACCGCGGTCATCGCGCAGACGAAGGAGAACTCGGCCACGAAGTCGCGCGACGCGGTGCCGTCGATGGAGTTCTCGACCGCGCCGGTGAAGCCCAGGTCGGCGGCCACGGCCTCGGGGTCGAGCCCCAGGGAGGAGCCCGCCAGCGCGCCCGAGCCGTACGGCGAGACCGCCGCGCGGGCGTCCCAGTCGCGCAGCCGGTCGACGTCGCGCAGCAGCGCCCATGCGTGGGCCAACAGGTGGTGCGAGAGCAGCACCGGCTGGGCGTGCTGGAGGTGGGTGCGCCCCGGCATCGCCACCCCGAGGTGCTCGCGCGCCTGCGCCACCAGGGCGTCGACCACGTCGAGCACCAGCCCGGCGACGACCCGCGCGTGCTCGCGCAGGTACATCCGGAACAGCGTCGCCACCTGGTCGTTGCGCGAGCGCCCGGCCCGCAGCCGGCCGCCCACGTCGGCGCCGGCGCGCTCGATGAGCCCGCGCTCCAGCGCCGTGTGCACGTCCTCGTCGTCCTCGGCCGGGACGAACGCGCCCGAGGCCACGTCCTGGCGCAGGCGCTCGAGCGCGTCGAGCATGGCCTCGAGGGTCGCGTCGTCGAGCAGCCCGGCGGCGTGCAGCACCCGGGCGTGCGCCCGGGACCCCGCGATGTCGTGGGGAGCCAGGCGCCAGTCGAAGTGCGTCGACTTCGACAGTGCCGCCAGCGCGTCGGCCGGGGCGCCGGTGAAGCGCCCGCCCCAGAGGCTGACGGGGGCGGCGGGGCCGGGAGCGGCGTCGGGCGGGGTCACGGGGTGTCCTTCCGGGTGTACGACAGGAGCCGGGCGACGACCTCGCGGCTGCGCGCGGACCCGGACGTGATGACCATGATGGTGTCGTCGCCGGCGATGGTGCCGAGGACCCCCTCGACGGAGGTGTGGTCGATGGCCGACGCGAGGAAGCTGGCGGCCCCTGGCGGGGTCCGCAGCACGACGAGGTTGGCGGAGTGCTCGGCCGAGACCAGCAGCTCCTGGCAGCGCGACGCCAGCCGCGAGCTGCGCTCGTCGTCGTCGGTGGCGGCCCGCACGGTGCGGTCGCCCCCCTCTCCCGGCACGGCGTAGACGAGCGACTTGCCGACGCGGACGCGCTCGGCGCCCACGTCGACCAGGTCGCGCGAGAGGGTGGCCTGGGTGACCTCGATGCCGTCGGCCGCCAGCAGGTCGAGCAGCTCGGTCTGGCTGCGCACCGGCGTGGCCATCAGGATCTCGACGATGCGCTGGCGCCGGGCGGCCCGCGAGGTCGAGACGGTCATCGCGACCCCTCGGCCTGCTCGAGCAGCCACGCCAGCAGCGCCTTCTGCGCGTGCAGCCGGTTCTCGGCCTCCTGCCACACCAGCGAGCGGGGGCCGTCGATGACCTCGGCGGCCACCTCGAGGCTGCGGTACGCGGGCAGGCAGTGCAGGAAGACGGCGTCGGGGCCGGCCTGCGCCATGAGGGCCTCGTCGACGGAGAACCGCGCGAAGGGGCTCGCCGCGCCCTTGCGCTGGTCGGACTCGGCCTCCTGGCCCATCGACACCCACGTGTCGGTCGCGACCACGTCGGCGCCCCGCACGGCCTCGACGGGGTCGTCGCTGACCAGCACCGAGCCCCCGGTCTCGGCGGCCCGCTGCCGGGCCCGGGCTAGCACGTCGGCGGCGGGCTGGTGCGACGTGGGGGTGCCCACGCGGACGTGCATCCCGGCCGTCGCGCCACCCAGCAGGTAGGAGTGGGCCATGTTGTTGGCCCCGTCGCCGACGTAGGTCAGCGTGCGCCCGGCGAGGTCGCCGAGGGCCTCACGCACGGTCAGCAGGTCGGCCAGGATCTGGCAGGGGTGGTAGTCGTCGGTCAGCGCGTTCACGACCGGGACGCCGGCGAAGGCCGCCATCTCCTCGAGCCGGCTCTGCGCGAAGGTGCGCCACACGATCGCCGCCGACTGCCGCCCGAGCACCCGGGCCACGTCGGCCACCGACTCCCGCTCCCCGACGCCGGCCAGCCGCCCGTCGACCACCATCGGGAAGCCGCCCAGGGCCGAGACCGCACCGACGAACGACACCTGGGTGCGCAGTGTCGGCTTGTCGAAGAGGATCGCGACGGTGCGCGGGCCCTCGAGAGGGCGCTCCGCGAAGGGCGCGGCCTTCAGGGCCGCCGCGCGGTCGAGCACCGCGGCCTGCTCGGCGGGCGTGAGGTCGTCGTCGCGCAGGACGTGGCGCAGGGTCATCGGGTCTCCTCCGTCGCGAGGTCGAGCAGCCCGGGCAGGGCGTCGACGAACAGGTCGAGCTGGTCGGCGGTGACGACCAGCGGCGGGGCGAGCCGGATGGCGTCGGGGGACACCGGGTTGAGGATGAGGCCGGCCTCGCGCCCGTGGGCCGCGACGGCCGCGGCCCAGGGCCCGGCGAGCGTGACGGCCCGCAGCAGCCCACTCCCCCGGATGCCGGTGACGCGCGCGTCACCCAGACCGAGCACGCGCTCCCCGAGGTGCTCCCCCATCGCCCGGACGTGCTCGAGCAGCCCCTCGGACTCGATGGTGTCGAGGACGGCCAGCCCGGCCGCGCACGCCAGGGGGTTGCCGCCGAAGGTCGACCCGTGCTGGCCGGCGCCGAGCATCGCCGAGACGTCGGGGCCGAAGGTCACCAACGCCCCGATGGGCACGCCGCCGCCCAGGCCCTTGGCCAGCGTCATCGCGTCAGGGACCACGCCGGCCTGCTGGAACGCGAACCAGGCGCCGGTGCGCCCCACGCCGGTCTGGATCTCGTCGAGGACCAGCAGCGCGCCGGCCTCGGTGGTCAGCGCCCGGGCGGCCCGCAGGTACTCCGGCGTCGACGGGACGACGCCGCCCTCGCCCTGGATGGGCTCCAGCACCACGGCCGAGGTCGCCGGACCGACCGCCGCCTCGAGGGCCGCGACGTCGCCCCAGGGCACGTGCACGACGCCGGGCAGCAGCGGCTCGAACGGCTCGCGGTAGGCGGCCTTGTGGGTCAGGGCCAGCGCCCCGGTGGTGCGCCCGTGGAAGGCACCCTCGGCGGCGATGATGCCGGTGCGGCCGGTGCGCCGGGCCAGCTTGACCGCCGCCTCGATCGCCTCGGCGCCGGAGTTGCAGAAGAAGACCGCCGACCCCTCGGGGGCGCCGGCGACGGCCAGGATGCGCTCGGCCAGCTGCACCTGCGGGACCGAGGTGTAGAAGTTCGACACGTGCACGAGCTGGCCGGCCTGCTTCGAGACGGCCGCCACCAGCGCGGGGTGGTTGTGGCCGAGGGCGTTGACGGCGATGCCGCCCACGAGGTCGAGGTAGCGCCGGCCGTCGACGTCCCAGACCCAGGCGCCGTCGCCGTGCTCGAGCACCAGCTGCGGGCGGCCGAACACCTGCATCAGCGAGCGCTCGTAGCGGGCCAGCAGGTCGTCGGTGGCGCTCATGTCCCGTCCCCGTCCCGGTCCGGCAGGACCATGGTTCCGATGCCCTCGGAGGTGAACACCTCGAGGAGGAGGCTGTGCGGCTGGCGGCCGTCGACCACGTGGGCCTGCGGTACGCCGGCCTCGACGGCGCGGATGCACGCCTCGAGCTTGGGGATCATCCCGGCGTCGACCCGGGTCAGCAGCTCGCGGGCGGCGCTCAGGCGCAGCTGCGACAGGAGCGAGCCGCGGTCGGGCCAGTTCGCGTAGACGCCCTCGACGTCGGTGAGCACCACCAGCTTGCGGGCGCCCAGGGCCACGGCGAGCGCGGCGGCCGCGGTGTCGGCGTTGACGTTGAGCACCTGGCCCTCGTGGTCGAGGTCGGGGGCGACCGTCGAGACCACCGGCACGCGGCCGGCGTCCAGCAGGTCGATCACCGCACCCGGGTCGACCTGCACCACGTCGCCCACCAGGCCGAGGTCGTGCTCCTCGCCGTCGACCGTGACGCCACGCCGGCGCGCCCCGAACAGCCCGGCGTCCTCGCCCGAGAGCCCGACGGCCACCGGCCCGTGCTGGTTGAGCAGCCCGACGAGCTCGCGCCCGACCTGGCCGGTGAGCACCATCCGGACGACGTCCATGACCTCGGGGGTCGTGACGCGCAGGCCGCCGCGGAACTCCGACTCGAGGCCGAGGCGGTCGAGCATCCCCTTGATCTGCGGGCCACCGCCGTGGACGACCACCGGCCGCA
Organism: Phycicoccus duodecadis; assembly: GCF_002846495.1. NCBI lineage: Bacteria > Bacillati > Actinomycetota > Actinomycetes > Micrococcales > Intrasporangiaceae > Phycicoccus > Phycicoccus duodecadis. The sequence goes on along the minus strand of NZ_PJNE01000001.1, from coordinate 3,385,175 downwards.
GCCCCGCGTACCGCAGGAACGCGACGTCCTGGGCGAAGGCGGCCTTGAGGGCGTCGTCGGTCATGGCGTTGCCGCCGTACTTGACGACGACGAGGGCGCCGCGGAAGCGCTCGAGCCACGGCAGGGCCTCGACCAGGGTGGCGGCCTTGCTCTGGGCGACGCGCAGCGCGGCGGCGTCGATGGCCCCGCGGAGCGCCTGCTGCTGCGGGGCCGTCAGGGGGACCTCGGGGCCGGTCGAGAGCGTGCTCACGTCGAGTACGCCGAGTTCTCGTGGACGTAGTCGTGCGTGAGGTCGTTCGTCCACACGGTCACCCCGGCATCGCCGGCGTGCAGCTCGACCACGACGTGCACCTCGCGCGCCGACAGGTCGACCAGCGTGCGGTCCTCGCCCACGCCTCCCGCCCGGCAGACCTGGACGCCGTTCATGGTGACGTCGAGGGTGGAGGGGTCGAAGGCCGCGGCAGTGGTGCCGACGGCGGCCAGCACCCGGCCCCAGTTGGGGTCGCCGCCGAAGACGGCGCACTTGAAGAGGTTGTTGCGGGCGACGGCTCGCGCCACCTCGAGCGCGTCGGCCTCGGAGGCCGCCGAGCGCACCTCGACGGCGATGTCGTGGTGGGCGCCCTCAGCGTCGGCGACCAGGGCGCGGGCCAGCTCGGCGCACACGGCGGTGACCGCCTCGGCCAGGTCGTCGTCGGCCACCGCCACCCCGGAGGCACCGGAGGTCAGCAGCACGACGGTGTCGTTGGTGGACATGCAGCCGTCGGAGTCGACCCGGTCGAAGGTGGTGCGGGTGGCGGCGCGCAGGGCCCGGTCGAGCTGCCCGGCGTCGGCCACGGCGTCGGTGGTGACCACGACCAGCATCGTCGCCAGCGCGGGCGCGAGCATCCCCGCGCCCTTGGCCATGCCGCCGACCGCCCAGCCGTCGCGCCGCGCCTCGGCGGTCTTGGGGCGGGTGTCGGTGGTCATGATCGCCTCGGCGGCGGCCGGGCCCCCGTCGGCGGCGAGACCGGCCGCCGCGGCGTCGACCCCCGCCAGCAGCCGGTCCATGGGCAGGCGCTCGCCGATCAGGCCGGTCGAGCACACCACGACGTCACCGGCGGCGACGCCCAGAACGCCGGCGACGTGCTCGGCCGTGCGGTGGGTGTCCTGGAAGCCCGGGGCCCCGGTGCAGGCGTTGGCGCCGCCGCTGTTGAGGACCACGGCGTCGGCGCGCCCGTCGGCCACGACGGTGCGAGACCAGGTGACCGGGGCCGCCTCGACCCGGTTGGCCGTGAAGACGGCCGCCGCGTGGTGGTCGGGCCCGTCGTTGACGACGAGGGCGACGTCGGGCCGGCCGGAGGCCTTGAGGCCCGCGACGACCCCGCTGGCCCGGAAGCCCCGGGGGGTGGTGACCGACATCAGCGACCTCCGGTGGGGACGAGGGACGAGGGGACGGGACCCGACCGGCTCACGGGGCGACCCCCGCCAGCGGCAGCCCCGTGGTCTCGGGCAGCCCGAGCGCGAGGTTGAGGCACTGCACGGCAGCGCCGGCCGTGCCCTTCGTGAGGTTGTCGACGGCGGCCACGACCACGGCCCGTCCGACCCGCTCGTCGAGCGCGACCTGGAGGTGCACACAGTTGCTGCCCAGGACGCTGCCGGTGCTCGGCCAGCGCCCCTCGGGCAGCAGGTGCACGAACGGCTCGTCGGCGTAGGCCGTGGCCCAGGCGGCGCGCAGGGCCTGCGGGTCGAGCCCGGCGTCGGTCACGCGAGCGGTGCAGGTGGCCAGGATGCCGCGGGGCATCGGCGCCAGGGTGGGGGTGAACGACACCTCGACCTCGGGGCCGCCCACCTCCTGGAGGTTCTGCTCGATCTCCGGCGTGTGCCGGTGCACCCCGCCGACGCCGTAGGGCGACATGGCGCCCATCACCTCGGAGCCGAGCAGGTGGGCCTTGGCCGCCTTGCCGGCGCCGCTGGTGCCGGAGGCCGCCACGACCACGACGTCGCGCGGCTCGAGCAAGCCGGCGGCCAGCCCGGGGGCCAGGGCCAGCGAGACGGCCGTCGGGTAGCAGCCGGGGACGGCGATGCGCCGGGCGCCGCGGAGCCGGGCCCGTTGCCTGCCGTCGGCGGTCGGCAGCTCGGGCATCCCGTAGGGCCACGAACCCGCCCACGGGGTGTCGTAGTAGGCCTCCCAGCTCCACTGGCTCCGTAGCCGGAAGTCGGCGCCACAGTCGACCACGACGACCTCCTCGCCGAGCTGCGCGGCCAGCGCGGCCGAGTGCCCGTGCGGCAGCGCCAGGACGACGGCGTCGTGCCCGGCCAGGACCGCCGCCGTGGTCTCCTCGAGCACCCGGTCGGCCAGCGGCGTCAGGTGCGGATGCACCGCTCCGAGCGGCTGGCCGGCATTGGCCGAGGCCGTGACAGCGCCCACCTCCAGCCCGGGATGGGCCAGCAGCAGCCGCAGCACCTCTCCCCCGGCGTACCCACTCGCTCCGGCGACGGCGACCCGCATCATGTGCATGACTATACAGAAGTCTCTATCTCCATGCACGCGCCGCCCGGGTCGGCGCACCGACGCCCGTCAGGCCAGCGGGTCGTCCGGGCGCAGCACCAGGTCGAGCATCCGCTCCCCCGGCTCGAGCCCGCGCTCGGCCAGGGCCCGCAGCGAGGCCGGGGTGTCGACCCCCGCGCGGACGAACCGGCCCGAGAAGGCGTCGAGCTCCCCGGAGGCCAGCGCCAGCACGAGCGCCGTCACCTCTTCGGGCGAGGTCCACTCGGTGCGCCCCGCGTGCGCCGTCATCCCGTCGGTCATCTCGGTGCGCACGACGCCCGGCATCAGGTCGAAGGCCCGCAGACCCCGGTCCCAGCCGGCCAGGTGCGTCGAGCCGGTGACCCGGGCCAATGCCGTCTTGCTGACGTTGTAGGCGCTCGCCTCGGCGCCGGCGCGCCGCCCGGCCCCGGAGTTGAGGTTGACGATGCGGCCGCCCCCGGCCGCGAGCATCGTCGGCGCGACGAGCCACGTCATCAGGTAGCTGCCCAGGACGTTGACCTCGACGGTGCGCCACCAGTCGTCGGGGTCGGAGGCCAGGAGGTCGACCTCGGCGTCGAGGACCCCCGCACTGTTCACCAGGAGGTCGATGCGCCCCTGCCGCTCGACGACCTCGTCGACCCAGGCCGTCAGGGCCGCGCGGTCGGTGACGGGGGCCACCGTCGACGACCCGCGCTCGACGACCCAGCCGGCGTCCTCGAGCGCCATCGCGACCGCCCGCCCGATGCCGCGCGAGGCACCGGTGACGACGGCGACGGGACGACCGCCGCGGCCGGCCTCCTCGTCGGTGTCGGGCTCGGGGGTCACGTCGCCGTCGTCGTCGACCGGCTCGTCGATGACGTCGCTCACGCGCGCTGGACCGCCCCGTGCGCAGCCCCGGCGGCGGCCACCGCCCCGTCCCGCAACCGCGAGACCTCCTCGGTCGTGAGCGTCCGCTCGCGGGAGCGGAAGGTGAGCCGGTAGGCCAGGGACCTGCGCCCGTCGCCCACCTGGTCACCCTCGTAGACGTCGAAGAGCTGCACCGACTCGAGCAGCTCGCCGCCGCCGGAGACCAGCGCCTCGCGCACGGCCGCGGCCGGCACCGCCCGGTCGACGACGAGCGCGACGTCGCTCTGGGCCATCGGGTAGGTGGCCAGGGTGGTGGCCCGCACGGTGTGGTCGGCGGCCGCGGTGAGGACGTCGAGGTCGAGCTCGCCGCCCACCGTCCGGGCCGGCAGGCCGAGCGCGGCCACGACCTTGGGGTGCAGTTCGCCGACGTGGCCGAGGGCGGTCCCGTCGGCCAGCGCCACGCGGGCGCACCGGCCGGGGTGCCAGGGCATCACGGCGTCGGCGGTGACGACCAGGTCGACCGCCAGCGCCTGCCCGAGGGCGTCGACGAGCTCGACGACGTCGGCGACGTCGGCCCGCCGCCCGGAGCCCCACCAGCCGGCGCGGTCGCGGTCGCCGGCCAGCAGCATCGCGAGGTGACGGGGCTGGGGCGGCACCGCGGCGCGGATGGTGGCCAGGACGTCGTCGGCGGGCCGCAGCCCGACGTCGACGGTGGGCGCGACCTGCTGGGGACCCGCGAGCGCGGTGACCAGGCCCTCCTCGAAGAGGGCCACGTCCTTGGCGCCGCGCGAGACGTTGCGCCGCACCGCCTCGACCAGGGTCGCGACGAGGCTGGTCCGCATGAACGGCTCCTCGTCCGAGAGCGGGTTCGCGATGCGCACGGTGCGCGCCGTCTCGGCGTCGACGTCGAGACCGAGCGCGGCGAGCCGGTCGGCCCCGACGAACGGGTCGCTCCAGACCTCCGAGAGGCCCTGGGCCGCCAGCAGGTCGCCGACGACACGGCGGACCCGCTGGGCGTGGGTCAGCCCCGCGCCGCCGGGCGGCGTCGGCAGCACCGACGGGATGCGCTCGTACCCGTGGATGCGCGCGACCTCCTCGACCAGGTCCTCGGCGGTGGTGAGGTCGGGGCGCCACGTGGGCGGCTCGACGGTGAGCACGTCGCCGTCGGCCCGCACCCGACAGCCGATCTGCTCGAGGATGCCGGTGACGCGCTCGGCGGGGTACTCGATGCCGACGATGCGCGAGGGGAACCCGAGCGCCATCGTGATGGGCTCGGGCGCCGCGGGGGTGCCGAGGTCGGTGACCCCGGCGTCGGCGGTGCCCCCGCCGTAGCGGACGAGCAGGTCGACCGCCAGCTGGGCCGCGGCCGGCGCGAGCGCCGTGTCGACGCCGCGCTCGAAACGGCGGGAGGCCTCCGAGGGCAACCGGTGCCGGCGCGCGGAGCGGGCGATGGACACGGCGTCGAAGTGGGCCGCCTCGATGAGCACGTTGGTGGTCGTGGGGCCGATCTCGGTCGACTCACCGCCCATGACGCCCGCGATGTTGATGGGCACGTCGCGGCCGTCGACGATGAGCAGGTCCTCCGGGTCGAGGGTGCGCTCGACGTCGTCGAGGGTCCGCAGGGTCTCGCCGCGGCGGGCGCGGCGCACGCCGACCGCGCCGTGCAGGCGGTCGAGGTCGAAGGCGTGCAGGGGCTGGCCGAGGCCGAGCATCACGTAGTTCGTCACGTCGACGGCCAGCGAGATGGGGCGCATGCCGGCCTCGACGAGGCGGGCCGTGAGCCAGGCCGGGCTGGGGGCCGCGACGTCGACGCCGCGCACCACGCGGGTGACGTAGCGGTCGCAGCCCACCCGCCCGCGGATCGGCGCGTCGTCCGACAGCGTCACGGGGAAGCCGTCGGCGGTGCCCGCCGGGGCCGCGGCCGCCAGGGCGAGCGCGGGGTCGGTGAAGGCCGCCCCGGTGGCGTGGCCGTACTCGCGGGCCACGCCGCGCACCGAGAAGCAGTAGCCGCGGTCGGGGGTGACGTTGACCTCGACGGTCTCGCGGTCGAGCCCGAGGATCGCGATGGCGTCGGCCCCGGGGACGCAGCGGGCCAGGGTCTCGTCGTCGCCCGCGAAGCGGCGGGTGAGCACGATGATGCCGTCGTGGTCGTCACCGAGGCCGAGCTCGCGCTCGGAGCAGATCATCCCGGCCGAGACGTGGCCGTAGGTCTTGCGGGCCGACACCGCGAGCGGCCCCTGGGGGGTGGGCAGCACGCCGCCGGGCAGGATGACGGGGACGAGGTCGCCCTCGACGAAGTTGTGGGCGCCGCAGACGATGCCCTGGGGCTCGCCGGTGCCGTTGGCGTCGCCGACGTCGACCTGGCACCAGTTGATGGTCCTGCCGTTCTTCTGCGGCTCCTTGACCAGCGACAGGACCCGGCCGACCACGAGCGGGCCGGTCACCCCGCCGCCGTGCAGGCCCTCCTCCTCGAGGCCGACCGCCACCAGAGCGGCGGCGACGTCGACGCCCGTGGCGTCCGGGGGCACCGCGACGTACTCGCGCAGCCAGTCGAGCGGAACCCGCATCAGATCTCCATCCCGAACTGTGCGTCGAAGCGCACGTCACCCTCGATCATGTCGCGCATGTCGCTGACCCCGGTGCGGAACATCAGCGCCCGGTCCACGCCCATCCCGAACGCGAACCCGGTGTAGCGGTCGGGGTCCACGCCGCAGGCGGTCAGCACGTTGCGGTTGACCATCCCGCAGCCGCCCCACTCGATCCAGCCGGTGCCCTTGCAGGTGCGGCAGTCGGGGTCCTCGCCGCGGCAGACGAAGCAGCGCAGGTCCATCTCGGCGCTGGGCTCGGTGAACGGGAAGTACGACGGGCGCAGCCGGGTCGTGATGCCCTCACCGAACAGCTCGGCCGCGAGGCGGTCGAGGGTGCCCTTGAGGTGCGCCATGGTGATGCCCTCGTCGACCGCCAGGCCCTCGACCTGGTGGAAGGCCGGCATGTGGGTGGCGTCGAGCTCGTCGGTGCGGAACACCCGCCCGATGGCCGCGACGTAGACCGGCACCCCGCGCTCGAGCAGGGTGCGGGCCTGCACCGGCGAGGTGTGCGTGCGCAGGACGAGGCCGCCGTCGGGCGGGTCGACGTAGAACGTGTCCTGCATCTGGCGCGCCGGGTGGTCGACGTCGAAGTTGAGGGCGTCGAAGTTGAACCACTCGGCCTCGATCTCGGGGCCCTCGGCGATCTCCCAGCCCATGCCCACGAAGAGGTCGGCGATGCGCCGGCTCATCAGCTCGATGGGGTGGCGCCGCCCGAGCGGGCGGCGGCCCGGGGGCAGGGTGACGTCGACGGCCTCCTCGGTGAGGATGCGCTCGTCGCGCTCGGCCTCGAGCTCGGCCTGGCGCGCGGCGAAGGCCTGCGACACCCGGCCGCGGGCCTGCCCGACCCGCTTGCCGGCCTCGGCCTTGGCACTGGGGGGCAGCGCACCGATCTCGCGGTTGGCGAGCGCCAGCGGGCTGCGGTCGCCCTGGTGGGCACCGCGCGCGGCCTTGAGCTCGTCGAGGGTGCTGGCCGCCGAGGCAGCCGCGAGGGCGTCGTCGACGGCTGCCTCGACCGCCTGGGGGTCGAGCACGGCGACCTCCACGGGGTCGTAGCTGGTGTTGGGTCCGGACATGACTTCCACTTCGTCGTCGGTGGGGCGCGGGCCGAGTCTAGGGAGCGGCGCGCCGAAGGCGGGACAGGGTGCGGACCCCCGGGACCACGTGCCCCCGCGACCGAACGGCCGGAGAGCGGGCCGCAGCGCTCAGGACGCGCGCGACATCGGGCCCGAGGGCCGGGTAAATCGCCGCGGAGCACTGGTCACCCGGCCAGCCTAGTCCGCCGACGCACGCGTCGCAGGGCCGGCTCAGACCGGGGTGTCCACCCGCTCGGCCGGGCGCGCCGCAGGGCGGCGCGAGACCAGGAGGGAGACCAGGCCGAACCCCACCCCCACGGCGGCGATGGCGAGGAAGCCCGCGCCGGGGCCGTGGCCGTCGAGCGCCCAGCCGGCGAAGGGCGCCCCGACGGCCCCGCCGGCGGTGATCGACGAACCGTGCCAGCCGAGGGCCTCGCCGCGTGCGTTGGCCGGCACCAGGCGGCTGGCCTCGGCGACGGTGGCCGTGATGGTGGGGGCGCACAGCACGCCGGCCACGAAGGCCAGCACGGCCAGCTCCACCGGCGAGGTGGCGAAGGCCATCGGCGCGGTGACCAGGCCGAGGGTGACCAGCAGCCAGGTCGAGGGGATCTCGCGCGACAGGGCGCCGTAGACCAGGCCGCCGATGAGCGAGCCGAGCCCCCAGACCGCGAGCACCAGCCCGAGCTCGGGCACGGCGTCGAAGGCCCGCATCATCGCGACGAAGCCGAGGTCCGAGCCGGCCAGGACCAGCGTGGCCACGGCGCCGATGACGCACACCGCGAGGAACCGCGGCCGCATCCAGGTGCGTCGGGGCGGGGGCACCGCGCCGGGGCCGTCCTCGGAGTCGGCGCGCAGCGGCGGGTCGGCCACCCACAGCACCGCGCCCGCGAGCACCCCGATCATCTGCACCACGAAGAGCACCGGCGCGGTGCCCCACACCGTGGACGCCCAGACCCCCACGGCCGGCGCCACCATGAAGCACAGCTCGAGGGCGGCGGAGTCGAGGGAGATGGCCGTACGACGGTCGCGCTCGGGGACGGCGGCGATGATCGCCTGCCGGATGACCGAGAACGTGGGCACCACGAACAGCCCCGCGACCACCACGAGCACCAGCAGCGGGTAGTAGCCGACCCACGGGGCCAGCCCCCAGCACACGCCGGAGACCAGCAGCGAGGGCGCGACGACGCGCCGCAGCCCCAGCTTGTCGAGCAGCCGCCCGCGCCACGGCCCGCTGACCGCGATCGAGATGGTGGCGGCCGCCGCGACGACCCCGGCCTCGACGTACGAACGGCCCAGGGTGGTGACGACGTGGATGGTGACCAGGATGCTGGTGGCGAAGACCGGGGTCCGCACGAGGGTGCCCATGATGAGTGCCTGACGAAGCCCCCGACGTGCGAGGACGCGCCGATACGGCGCAAGGGTGATGGCACTCACGCACACACCTTGGCAGTCGCCAGGCCTCCCCGCCATTCGAGCGGCTTGGGAGCATCCGAAGGTCTGCCCCGGTCGGTCCGACCGGCCATCCCTCGCAGGGCGGCGGTCAGTCGCCGTCGGGGAAGGTCGCGCGCAGCCGGGCCCCGCCGGTGGGGCCGTCCTCGACCACGACCTCGCCGCCATGGGCCTCGACCAGCCCGCGCACCAGGTAGAGCCCGAGCCCGGTGCCGTGCTTGGCCCCGGCCTGCCAGAACCGCGAGAACACCAGCTCGCGGTGCTCGGGCCGGATGCCGTCGCCGTCGTCGGAGACCACCACGTCGGCCGCGGCCGGGCCCTCCCACGAGGCGCGCTCGACGCTCATCCGCACCCGTCCGCGCCCGTGCCGCACGGCGTTGTCGACGAGGTTGGTGAGGACCTGCTCGAAGCGGTCGGGGTCGGCCCACACCACCTCGACACCCTCGCCGACCTCGATCTCGAACTGGTCGCGCTCGGCGCCGGCCGCGACCCGGCGCTCGACCTGGGCCTCCAGCCGGGGCAGCACGGTGAGCGGCTGGGCGTGCACGGTGAGCCGGCCGACCCCGATGCGCGAGGTGTCCAGCAGCTCGGTGATGAGGCGGGTCACCCGGTCGGCGTCGGCCTCGATGGTCTCGAGCATGAGCCGCTTCTGGTCGTCGGTGAAGCGGTCCCAGTTGCGCAGGAGGGTGGAGCTGAAGCCCTTGACGCCGGTCAGCGGCGAGCGCAGCTCGTGGGCCACGGACGTCAGCAGCGCCGCACCCTCCTTCTCGGAGCGGCGGCGGCTCTCGGCGTCGCGCAGCCCGAGGACCACGGACGTGACCGGCTGTCCCTTGCCCGGGCGCACGTACTTGGCCGTGACCAGCAGCTCACGCCCCGACGGGAGCACCAGCAGCCGCTCACGGTGGCCGGTGCGCGACGGCAGGCCCGACCAGGGGTCCGCCAGGTCCCACCACGAGTCGCCCCCCAGGTCCTGCAGCGGGAGGGCCTCACGCAGGTCGCGCCCGAGCAGGTCCTGCGCGCGCAGCCCGGTGATGCGCTCGGCGCGGCTGTTCATGAAGCGCACGGTGCGCGCGGGACCGACGGCGGCCACCAGCCCGTCGGGGATGAACTCCAGCCCGTTCGCGGCCAGGTCGTCCGGCACCCTGAACGGCTCCACCATGGCGGGCACGTTACCTCGCGGTCGGGCCCGATCGCTGGACGCTTGCCGACGCGTAGAGGCAGATCGTGGCGGCCATCGCCAGGTTGAGCGACTCGGCCCGCCCGTGGATGGGCACGCGGACCACGTCGTCGCACCGCTCGCGGGTCTCGGCGGGCAGCCCCCACGCCTCGTTGCCCATCACCCAGCAGTGCGCGACGGCGAGGTCGGCGTCGGGCAGCAGGGTGGCGCCGGCGCCGTCCGCGGCGTAGGTACGCACCCCGGCGGCGGAGAGGGCCGCGAGGGTGGCGTCGGTGTCGAGACCGGTGACCACGGGCAGGTGGAACAGCGACCCCGCGGTGGAGCGCACGACCTTGGGCGAGAGGACGTCGACCGAGGACTCGCTGACCAGGACGGCGTCGGCGCCGGCGGCGTCGGCCCCGCGGATGACGGTGCCGGCGTTGCCGGGGTCGCGGACGTTGGTCAGCAGCACCAGCAGGCGCGGCGCCGCCGCGAGCACGTCGTCCAGCGTGGGCTCGGCGACGTCGACGACGGCCAGCACGCCCTGCGGGGCCTCGGCGTCGGCCATCGCGGCCAGCACCTCGGGGCTGACCTCGTGGACCCAGAGGCCCGCGGCCCGCGCGGGCACGACGATGTCGGCGTCGTAGCGGACGGCGGCCTCGGGCGTGACGTAGACGTCGCGCACCCGGTCGGCGGCGTACCGCACGACCTCGCGGACCCCCTGGGGCCCCTCCACGCCGAAGCGGCCGGTGCGCTGACGCACCGACCGCTTCCGGAGGGCGCTGACCGCCCGGACCCGGTCGGCCCGGGGGTTGGTCAGCACCGTGTCGCGCCCGCTCAGGCGGAGGCCTTCGCCGGCGCCGGCTGGTTGGCCTTCGCGATCTCGACGAGCGCGGTGAACGCGGCCTCGTCGTTGACCGCGAGCTCGGCGAGCATGCGGCGGTCGACCTCGACCTCGGCGGCCTTCAGGCCCTGGATGAACCGGTTGTAGGTCATCCCGTTGGCGCGGGCCGCGGCGTTGATCCGCTGGATCCAGAGGCGACGGAAGTCACCCTTGCGGGCCCGGCGGTCGCGGTAGGCGTAGCCGAGGCTGTGCTGGACCTGCTCCTTGGCCTTGCGGTACAGCCGCGAGCGCTGCCCGCGGTAGCCGCTGGCCCGCTCGAGGACGACCCGGCGCTTCTTCTGGGCGTTGACCGCCCGCTTCACGCGTGCCACGTGAGTACTCCTTGCTCGTTGTGCTCGTTCGGGGGGTGGGTCGGCTCAGCGGCCGAGGAGCTTCTTGATCTTCGAGAGGTCGTTCTTGGCGACCAGGATGTCCTTCGAGAGGGCGCGCGCCTTCTGCGGGGTCTTCTCGTGGAACTTGTGGACGTGGCCGGCCTGCTCGCGCATGACCTTGCCGGAGCCGGTGACCCGGAAGCGCTTCTTGGCGCCGCTGTGCGTCTTGTTCTTCGGCATGGTGCCGATCTCCTTGCGTGGTGTGCTGTCTGGTTCTGGGGGTCGTGCGTCAGCCGGCGTCGGTGCGGGCGGGGTCCTCGGGCTGGTCGGCCTCGGTCGCCTCGGCCTGCGGGGCCTCGGGCTCGGTGCCCTCGACCTCGACGGTCTCGACCTGGGTCTCCTCGACCTCGGCCTCGAGCGGCTCGTCGACGGTCGCCGACTCCTCGCCGGGTGCCTCCGGACGCGCGGTGGCCGCGTCGTCGCGGCGCTTGCGCTGCTCGGCCATCGCCTGGGCCTTCTTCTTGGTCGGCGCCAGCACCATGACCATGTTGCGGCCGTCCTGCTTGGGCGCCGACTCGACGGTGCCCAGCTCGATGACGTCCTCGGCCAAGCGCTGGAGCAGCCGGAAGCCCAGCTCGGGGCGGGACTGCTCGCGACCGCGGAACATGATCGTCACCTTGACCTTGTCCCCGCCGCCGAGGAACCGGACGACGTGGCCCTTCTTGGTGCCGTAGTCGTGCGGGTCGATCTTCGGGCGGAGCTTGATCTCCTTGATGACCGTGTTGACCTGGTTCTTGCGTGCCTCACGGGCCTTCATGGCGGCTTCGTACTTGTACTTGCCGAAGTCCATGAGCTTGGCGACCGGGGGCTTGGCCATCGGGGCGACCTCGACGAGGTCGAGATCCGCCTCCGCCGCGAGACGGAGCGCGTCCTCGACGCGGACGATGCCGACCTGTTCGCCGTTGGGGCCGACCAACCGCACCTCCGGAACCCGGATGCGGTCGTTGATGCGTGGCTCGCTGATGTGCTTCTCCTTCGTCGCGGAACGTCTCTCGACCGGGGCACGAGAAAGGCTCCTCGCGCCGGGTGCGCGGGGAGCCTCGTTCCGACCGGTCGGCGACGGGATACCACGACACGCTCACGGTGGAGCGCGCGTGACGTCTCGCCACGGACCGGGAACCCGGCGACCTCGAGGGTCGACGCGGGTGGAAGCGGAGCTTCTCTTGCACACCACCCCGAGCTGCAGGGCGGTCGGTCAACACCCGAGGCTACCAGCACGGCCGGCCGGGCCCGAAATCGTGGCCCTCAGACGATGCGGAAGGCGAGCCCGTCGACCCGGGCCCGCAGCTCGCCGTCGGTCGCGAGCCGCTCGCCCACCCGGGTCGCGACCGCCCGGACCTCCTCGGGGTCCAGCCCCGGAGCCAGGGTCAGGACGATGCCGAGCACGCCCTCGCCCGTCGGCGCGCCCTCCTCGAGGGCGTGCCCCACCACGGCCGGCTCCTCGGCGAGGGCAGCGGCCACCCCGCGGGCCACGAACGCGTCGGCGTGCGGCGGGTCCCAGGGCCGGTCCTGGGCCAGGGCCCACACCATCGAGGGGCGCAGCACCCGCGCGGCGGGCCCGGCGACGTCGACCACCAGGACGTCGCACCCCTCGGAGACCGCGGCCTGGGCGGCGCGCGCGGGCGTGACCGGCACGGGGCGCGCCGCGGCGTCCCACGCGGCCAGCGAGGGCGCGCCGGTGAACACCGGCAGCGCCCGCCGGCCGTCGGGGGCGACCAGGGTCACGACGGCCATGTCGACCCCGGCATCGACGGCGTGCTCACCGGAGGTGTCGACGTCGGTGGGTTCGGCGACCACGGGGACCAGCAGCCGCGAGGCCTCGAGCGCCCGCATCAGCGTGGTGTCGTCGGTGTCCTGCGCCAGCGCGGCCAGCAGGGCCGGGTCCGGGTCGCCGGTGTCGGTCTCGAAGCCGCTGGGGCTCAGCTCGCGCCCGCTCCACGGGACGGCGGCCGAGTCGGCCGGCCCCGGCGCCTCGGAGTCGGGCGTCACGGGCGGCCCGCGACGTCGAGCGCCTCGGGCAGGGTGAACGCCCCGCGGTAGAGGGCCGACCCGACGATGGCGCCCTCGACCCCGTCGCCCACCAGCCCGCGCACGGCCGCGATGTCGTCGAGGGTCGAGATGCCCCCGGAGGCCACCACGGGGCGGTCGGTGCGGGTGCAGACGTCCTGGAGGAGGCGGAGGTTGGGGCCCTTCATCATCCCGTCCTTGGCCACGTCGGTGACCACGTAGCGGGCGCAGCCCTCGGCATCCAGGCGGGCGAGGGTCTCCCAGAGGTCGCCGCCCTCGCTGGTCCAGCCGCGGGCGGCCAGGGTGCTGCCCCGCACGTCGAGACCCACGGCCACCCGGTCGCCGTGCTCGGCGATGGCGCGCGCGGTCCACTCCGGGTCCTCCAGGGCGGCGGTGCCGACGTTGACCCGGCGACAGCCCGTGGCCAGGGCCCGCGCGAGGCTCTCCTCGTCGCGGATGCCCCCGCTCATCTCGACGTGGATGTCGAGCCGGCCGACGATCTCGGCCAGCAGGGCGGCGTTGGAGCCGCGCCCGAAGGCGGCGTCGAGGTCGACCAGGTGGAGCCACTCCGAGCCCTGCTCCTGCCAGCGCAGCGCGGCCGCCACCGGGTCGCCGAACTCGTCGCCGCTGCCGGCGACGCCCTGCACGAGCTGGACGGCCCTCCCCTCGACGACGTCGACGGCGGGCAGCAGCTCCAGGCGGGGCTGGTCGGTGGGGCTCACGCGGGGTCCTCCGGGTCGGTGCGGGGGGTCTGGGCGCCCCAGTCTGCCGGGCGCGGCGACGTCAGAGCGAGCGGACCCAGTTCTCGAGCAGGGCCAGCCCCGCCTCGCCGGACTTCTCGGGGTGGAACTGGGTGGCGGCCAGCGGCCCGTTCTCGACGGCCGCGACGAACCGCTCGCCGTGGGTGGCCCAGGTGACCCGGGGGGCCACGACGGCGAAGGTGTCCTCGGGCGGCGGCAGCTCCCAGGTGTGGGCGGCGTAGGAGTGCACGAAGTAGAACCGCTCGCCCTCGACGCCGGCGAACAGGGTGCTCCCGGCCGGGACCTCGACCTCGGACCACCCCATGTGCGGCACCACGGGCGCCTCGAGACGGGTGACGGTGCCGGGCCACTCCCCCACGCCCTCGACCGGTGCGGCGCTGGGCTCGCGCGACCCCTCGAACATCACCTGCATCCCCACGCAGACCCCGAGGACGGGGCGCCCACCGGCCAGCCGGCGGTCGATGATGTACGGCCCGTCGGCCGCGGCGAGGCCGGCCATGCAGGCGTGGAAGTTGCCGACGCCGGGCACGAAGAGCCCGTCGGCGTCGAGCGCGACGTCCCGGTCGGCGGTGAGGGTGACCGCGGCCCCGACGTGCTCGAGGGCCCGTACGGCCGAGCGGACGTTGCCGCTGCCGTAGTCGAGGACGACGACGGAGCGGCTCACGGCGCCTCGTCCCCCGAGCGCCGCGGGGCGGCGCCCCAGGCGGCCTCCCACTCGGCGCGGTGCTGGGCCTCGTCGGCCATCAGCCGGTCGAAGAGCTGCACGCCCCGGCCGCCGGGCTCGACGTCGCTGGCGCCGGTGCAGTCGCCGCGCACCAGCAGGTCGCGCCCCGGCAGGCCGAGCAGCCCGAGCACGGCGACCAGCACGTCGAGCGGGTCGCCCTCGACCGAGCGCAGCACGGCCGCGACGGCTCCGGGCTCGGCCCGCCCCCCTGAGGCCGCCACCAGGGCCGGCACTCCGAGGCGGGGCAGCGAGGGGGTCTCGACGACACCGGCGCCCGGCTGCCAGACCAGCCACTGCTGCGAGGCCCGCAGCCCCGAGGGCTGCAGCGAGAAGGTGGCCTTGCCGTGCAGCGCGAAGAACCCCAGCACCGGGCGAGCACCACGGGGCGCCGGCCGGGCGGCCAGGACCTCGAGCGCGACGTCGAAGGGGCGCGCGCTGCGGGCGGTGTGCTCGGCCACGGTGACGCCGGTCCAGCCCGCGAGCGGGGCCATGGTCGAGGCGACCAGCCCCTTGCGCAGCCAGCGGCCGACGGACGCCGGAGGGCGGCGCACGAGCAGCAGCCCGTGCCCCGCGCCGGTGCGGACGTCGTCGGCCACGGTGCTAGAGCGCACCCTTGGCGCTGGGGACGCCCTCGACGCGCGGGTCGCGCGCGACGGCCGCCCGCAGCGCCCGCGCCAGCGCCTTGAACTGGGCCTCGACGACGTGGTGGGGGTCGCGCCCGGACAGCACGCGCACGTGCAGGGCGATCTGGGCGTGGAAGGCGAAGGACTCGAGCACGTGCCGGGTCAGCGAGCCGACGTAGTGGCCGCCGATGACGACGTACTCCTGCCCGGCGGGCTCACCCTCGTGGACGACGTAGGGACGGCCGGCGACGTCGACGACGGCCTGCACCAGCGCCTCGTCGAGCGGGACGGTGGCGTCACCGAAGCGGGCGATGCCGGACTTGTCGCCGAGGGCCTCGCGCACCGCCTGCCCGAGGACGATGGCGACGTCCTCGACGCTGTGGTGGGCGTCGACATGGGTGTCGCCCTCGGCCGAGACGGTGAGGTCGATGAGCGAGTGCTTGGCCAGCGACAGCAGCATGTGGTCGTAGAACGGGACGCCGGTGCTCACCTCGCCCCGCCCGGTGCCGTCGAGGTCGACGCTCACCTCGACGGTGCTCTCGGACGTCGCGCGCCGCACGGTGGCCGTGCGGTGGCTCGGGGCGGTGCTCACGGGGCTGCTCCTGCGTGGGTGGGGACCAGGGCGGCGAGGGCGTCGAGGAAGGCGCTGGTCTCCTCCGGTGTCCCTGCCGTGACACGAAGATAGTGGGCGATGCCCACGTCGCGGACGAGGACGCCCCGGTCGAGCAGCCCCTGCCACGTGGCGTGGCTGTCGGCCAGGCCCCCGAAGAGGACGAAGTTGGCGTCGCTGGGCACCGGGGACAGTCCCATCCGGGCGATCTCGTCGACGATGCGGTCGCGCTGGGCGCGGACCGCGTCGACGGTCTCGAGCATCAGGTCGGCGTGGGCGAGGGCGGCCAGCGCGACCGCCTGGGTCGGCGTGGACAGGTGGTACGGCATCCGGACCAGGCGCAGCGCGTCGACCAGGGCGGGGTCGGCGGCCAGGTAGCCGACGCGGCCCCCCGCCAGGGCGAAGGCCTTGCTCATGGTGCGGGTGACCACCAGGCGGGGCCGGCCCGCGAGGAGGGTGAGCGCGCTGGGGGTACCGGCGCGGGCGTACTCGGCGTACGCCTCGTCGACCACCACCAGGCCGTCGGCGGCGTCGTACACGGCCTCGACGACGTCGAGGCCGAGCGCCGTGCCGGTGGGGTTGTTCGGGGAGCAGAGGAACACCACGTCGGGGCGGTGTTCGCGCACCTGCACGACGGCCGAGGCGGCATCCAGGTCGAAGGCCCCGGCGCCCGCGACGCCGCGCATCCCGTCGACCCAGGCGGTGCCGGTGGTGGTGGTGATGATGGGGTGCATCGAGTAGGCCGGCGTGAAGCCCAAGGCCGTGCGGCCCGGCCCACCGAAGGCCTGGAGCAGGTGCAGCAGGACCTCGTTGGAGCCGTTGCCGGCCCACACCTGGGCCGGGTCGACGGTCGTGCCGCTGCGGCCGAGGTAGGCGGCCAGCGCCTCCCGCAGCCGGGTGAACTCCCGGTCGGGGTAGCGGTTGAGCCCCGCCGCGGCCTCCTCGACGGCCGCCGTCATCGCGGCGACCACGACCGCGGGCACCGGGTACGAGCTCTCGTTGGTGTTGAGGGCCACCGGCACGTCGAGCTGCGGTGCGCCGTAGGCCGTGCGTCCGCGCAGATCGGGCCGGAGCAGCGCGTCGACGACCTCCCGAGCATCCATGCCCAGAGTCTAGGAGGGGGCGCCCACGCGCCGCCCGCGGCGACCACGGACCGGCTCGGCCGGGGCCGGCGGTCGAAGTCGTTCAACCGCGCCTGGACGGCCTGGACCTCGTGGACGCCGGTGGTGGCCTGGGAGCGCCTTCAGGCCCATCCCGATGATTCTCGAGCGCCGCGATCTAATTGAACTCGAGGTGGCACGGGATGGAGTCGTCGGACTTCGCCTTGCAGCTCGTGACCCACTCGTCCACTCCTCCGTAGGGCAGGAGGACGACCGGAGCCGCCGGGAAGATGCCCTTCGGGTTCTTCGGTGTGGCTTGCGACCAGCGGATGGCGTAGAACGTCCGGCTCTCGCCGATCGGCGTGGTCATGGGCTTGAGATCGCCGCTCCCCTTGAGGTCGCTTCCTTGCTGGCAGTACGTCCACGCCAGGTTGTCGTAGTTGAACCGCGAGTTGTCGAGCCAGAGTTCGTTGCCCGTCCACGGGAAGCCGGCCGGGGACGTGTCGGCGGTCTTCGTCGTGATCAGGTATGCCTGGACCCACACGTTGTCCGGGTCTGGCAGTTCCGCGAGCAACGACGTCGTGTCGCAGCCGGCGAAGTCGGACATCTTTGCCGTCGTGGCGTCGTAGAGATCGATCTGTGCGGTGCCGGTGTAGCCCTCCTCGGTCTTCATCTCGAGCGTGATCGACTGAGCCGGCTTCGGACCCTCGAGGGTCGGCTCCGGGTCCGGCAGCGGGTTCCTGTTGGCATCGTCGGCGAGCTGCTGCATCTCGTCATCGGTCAATGACGGCGAGGTAGAGGCACTAGAACCTGCGGAGGACGGTGCGGCGGGGGAGTCTGCCCCAGCACCACCACAAGCCGACAGCGCGAGTGCAGCGACGATCGGGATCAGAAGGCTGTGCTTCACATTCTTCCCTTCCGGGGGACCGTGTCGTTCGTTTCACCGACGGACACCTGGGGCTCGGCACCGACGACTGTAGGGGGGGCGTGGCGTGCCGCGGGGCCGGTTCGACGGGTTTGGGGTTCACGGAACTTGGATCTGCCAGCGCTGACCTGAGCTGGTCGCGAGGACCCCGAGGGTGGCGAGCGCACGTCGTGCTGCCGCGGGCTCGCGGCGTTCCGCGCGTCGTTCCTGCCACGGGCGTCGTGGACGAAGGGCCGAAACGGCTGGCGCGTGCGCTTCGCCCGTCAGGCGCCGGGCTCGACCTCGGGCACCCGCGCCAGCACGGCCTCACCGTGGGCCGGCAGGTCCTCGGCCCGGGACAGTGACACCACGTGGCCCCCGACGTCGCGCAGCGCGGCCTCGTCGTACTCGACGACGTGGATGCCGCGCAGGAACGACTGCACCGACAGGCCGCTGCTGTGGCAGGCACAGCCACCGGTGGGCAGGACGTGGTTGGAACCCGCGCAGTAGTCGCCGAGGCTCACCGGCGCCCAGGGGCCGACGAAGACGGCGCCGGCGTTGCGGACCCGGGCCGCCACGGCGGCGGCGTCGGCGGTCTGGATCTCGAGGTGCTCGGCGGCGTACGCGTTGACCACGTCGAGCCCGACCTCGAGGTCGTCGACCAGCACGATGGCCGACTGCCGGCCGGCCAGGGCCTCGGCCACCCGCTCGGTGTGCTTGGTGGCGGCCACCCGGCGCACCAGCGCCGCCTCGACCGCCTCGGCCAGGGCCGCGTCGTCGGTGACGAGCACCGCGGCCGCCAGCGGGTCGTGCTCCGCCTGCGAGACGAGGTCCGACGCCACGTGCTCGGCGTCGGCGGTGGCGTCGGCCAGCACCGCGATCTCGGTCGGTCCGGCCTCGGAGTCGATGCCGATGAGGCCCTTGAGGAGCCGCTTGGCGGCCGTGACGTAGATGTTGCCCGGGCCGGTGACGAGGGACACCGGCTCGCAGACCGCCCCGTCCTCCTCGAACCCGTAGGCGAAGGCCGCGACGGCCTGGGCCCCGCCCATCGCGTAGACCTCGTCGACCCCGAGCAGGGCGCACGCGGCCAGGATGGTGGGGTGCGGCCAGCCGCCGTGGTCGCGCTGCGGCGGGCTGGCCACGGCCAGGCTCGGCACGCGCGCCGCCTGCGCCGGCACCACGTTCATGACCACGCTGCTGGGGTAGACGGCCCGGCCGCCGGGGACGTAGAGCCCGACCCGGTCGACCGGCACCCAGCGCTCGGTGACGCTGCCGCCGTCGACCACGCGGGTGGTGTGGTCGGTGCGCCGCTGGTCCTCGTGGACGATGCGCGCACGCCGGATGGACTCCTCGAGCGCGGCCCGCACCGCGGGGTCGAGCTCGGTCAGCGCCGCGGCGACGACCTCGGCCGGCACCCGCAGCGAGGGGGGCGCTCCGCCGTCGAACCGCTCGGCGGCCTCGGCCAGCGCGACCGCTCCCCGGTCGCGCACGTCCTCGACGATGGGCCGGACGGTGGCGAGCGCGGCCTCGACGTCGAACTCGGCGCGTGGCAGGGCGGCGCGCAGCTCGCGCAGGCCCGGGCGGGAGCCGCGCAGGTCGAGTCGCGCGATGACACCGGTGGCGTTCTGGGGCATGGGGCCAGTCTAGGTTTCGCGGACGTCCCGCCCGCGCGCGCCCGGGTCAGCCCGTCTCCTCCTCCACGACGGCCGCGGGGCGCAGCGCCGCCTCGAGCACCCGCAGCATCGACTGCTCGGTGCCCGGGGCGGACTGGGCCGCCAGCAGGGCCGCCACCCGTCGGGCGACGACCGCGAGCTTGACGTTGCCGCGCTGGGAGTAGCGCACCAGCAGCCCGAACGCGGCGTCGGCGTCGACGCCGTAGGTGAACATCAGTGCCCCCTTGACCTGCTCGATGGCGGCCCGGTCGAGGGTCGCCGCCATCACGGCCTCGTCGGCCGCCAGGCGCGAGGCCCGGCTGACGTCGAAGGCCAGCCCGACGAGCCGGCGCGCCTCACCCGTCTCGTCCCGCTCCACGTCGGCGGCGAAGGCGACGGTGCGCTCGACGCCCTCGTCGTCGCGCAGCCGGTACTGCCCCGAGACCGGGGCGACCTGCGCGATGGCCCGCTCCAGGGCCGCCCGCACCACCGGCGCATCGGCGGGGTGCATCCGCTCGAAGACCAGCTGGGTGGGGTCGACACCCTCGTCGTGCAGGCCGAGCATGGTGAACATCTGGTCGTCCCAGTACCAGCGCTGGGTCGCATAGTCGTACCAACCGTCCGCGAACGCCGGGGCGGGCCCCTGACCTGCGGAATCGTCCACGTGGCGGTCCATCGTCGTCACGGCAGCAGGATGCCACGGGCTGGCCGCCGATGGACACTCTTCGTCCCGCGGCGCGGCGCTCAGGGGCCGTAGAACTCCGCCTCGAACGCCGCTCGGGCGCGCCGCGCCACGCGCCGGTAGCGCTCGCCGAGGTCCTGCCCCGTCCCCGCCTCCATCCCGATGATGCGCGCCACCCCGTCGGCGTCGCGGTCGTAGGTCGGCACCGCGTCGACCGCGCGGCCGCGGAACAGCACGCTGGCGTTGCGCATCCGCGAGGCCAGGGTCCACGAGGCGGCCAGGGCCTGAGCGTGGTCCTCGTC
Organism: Phycicoccus duodecadis; assembly: GCF_002846495.1. Classification (NCBI taxonomy): domain Bacteria; kingdom Bacillati; phylum Actinomycetota; class Actinomycetes; order Micrococcales; family Intrasporangiaceae; genus Phycicoccus; species Phycicoccus duodecadis. Next base: position 3,364,917 of record NZ_PJNE01000001.1, on the reverse strand, counting down.
GACCAGACCGAGGCGCCGCGCGGCGTCGAGCGCGTCGAGGGTGGACGCCGTGCGCAGCTCGGGATGCTCGTCAGCGTGGCGCAGCTGCACCAGCTGCACCACCCACTCGACGTCCGAGAGGCCGCCGTGGCCGAGCTTGAAGTGCGTCTTGCGGTCGGCGCCGCGGGGCAGCCGCTCGGCCTCGACCCGCGCCTTGAGCGTGCGGATCTCGCGGACCTGACCGGCGTCGAGGCCGCCCTCGGGCCAGCGCAGGGGTGCGATGAGCCCGAGGAAGCGCTCGGCCAGCCCCTCGTCGCCCGCCACCGGGGTGGCCCGCAGCAGGGCCTGGGCCTCCCACACCAGTGACCAGCGGGCGTAGTACTCGCGGTAGGACGCCAAGGAGCGCACCAGCGGCCCGTTCTTGCCCTCGGGCCGCAGCCCGGCGTCGACGTCGAGGGTCGGGTCGGGCCCCGCGCGCCCCAGCAGGGCGATGACCCGGCGCACGACGTCCATCGCCTGGTGCTGGGCGGCGTTCTCGTCGGCGCCCGGCAGGGGGTCGTGCACGAAGAGCACGTCGGCGTCCGAGCCGTAGCTCTGCTCGCGGCCCCCGAGCCGGCCCATCCCGACGACGAGCAGCCGGGTCAGGGGTGGCTGCCCGGCCTCGGCGCACACCGCCTCGTGGCAGACCTCGAGCGTCACCTCGAGCAGGGCCGAGGTGAGGTCGGCCATGGCCGCCCCGAGGTCGGCCAGCGTCAGCGCCCCCGAGAGGTCGGCGACCGCGATCCGGAACAGCTCCGAGCGCCGGATGGTGCGGGCGGCCAGCACCGCCGCCTCGGGGTCGTCCTTGCGCCCGGCGGCCGAGCGCATCCGGCGCAGCACCTCCTCGCGCGAGCGCGGCGTCATCCCCGCCTGGTCGGCGAGGAACTGCACGCACTCGGGCGCCTGCTCGAGCAGGGCGGCCGCCCACCGGCTGCGGGCCAGGGTGTGGGCCAGCCGCTCGGCCGCCGACCCCTCGTCGCGCAGCAGCCGCAGGTACCAGTGCGTGGCGCCGAGCTCGTCGCTGATCCTGCGGAAGGCCAGCAGCCCGGCGTCCGGGTCGGCCTCGTCGGCGAACCACCCGAGCATCACCGGAAGCAGCTGGCGCTGGATGGCCGCCCGCCGGCTCACCCCCGAGGTCAGCGCCTCGAGGTGGCGCAGGGCGCCGGCGGGGTCGCGGAAGCCCAGCGCCGACAGCCGCTCGCGGGCCGCCTCCGGGGTCAGCCGCACGTCCTGGTCCGACAGGCGAGCCACCGCCGAGAGCAGCGGCCGGTAGAAGATGCGCTCGTGCAGCCGCCGCACCTCGCGCCGTCGGGCCCGCCACTGCTCGAGGACGGCCTGGTCCGGCGCGGTGCGGTGGCCCAGGGCCCGGCCGAGGCGGCGCAGGTCGGCGTCCGAGGTCGGCATCAGGTGGGTGCGGCGCAGCCGGTACAGCTGCACCCGGTGCTCGAGCGCCCGCAGGTAGCGGTAGGCGGCGGCCAGCGTGGCCGCGTCGTCGCGCCCGACGTAGCCGCCGGTCGAGAGCGCCTCCAGCGCCTCGAGCGTGGTGGGCCCGCGCAGGGTCTCGTCGGCGCGCCCGTGCACCAGCTGCAGCAGCTGCACCGAGAACTCCACGTCGCGCAGGCCGCCGGCGCCCAGCTTGATCTGCCGGTCGGCCTCGGCCTTGGGGATGTGCTCCTCGACGCGGCGGCGCATGGCCTGCACGTCGGGCACGAAGTTCTCGCGGGTGGAGGCCTGCCACACCATCGGGCCCACGGCCTCCAGGTAGGCCCTGCCCACCCCCTCGTCACCGGCCACCGGGCGGGCCTTGAGCAGCGCCTGGAACTCCCAGGTCTTGGCCCAGCGCTCGTAGTAGGCCCGGTGGCTCGCCACGGTGCGCACGAGCGGCCCGTTCTTGCCCTCCGGCCGCAGGGCGGGGTCGACCTGCCACAGCGACCCGGCGGCGGTCGAGGCCGAGCACAGCCGCATGAGCCGGGTCGCCAGGTCGGTGGCCACCGCCAGGGCCTCGGCCTCCGGCACGCCATCGGCGGCCTCGGCCGCGAACACCACGTCGACGTCGGAGATGTAGTTCAGCTCGCGCCCGCCGGTCTTGCCCATCGCGATGACCGCCAGGCGAGTGGTGTCGGCGGCGGGGCCCACCTCGGCCCGGGCCGCGACCAGCGCTGCCTCCAGCGCCGCGCTCGCCAGGTCGGCCAGCGCGGCCGCCGTGGCCACGAGCACGGCGCTGGGGTCCTCGCTGGTCAGGTCGATCGCGGCGATGCCCAGCAGCTGCTCGCGGTAGCCGATGCGCAGCGCGTCGGCGGGGGTGTGCTCGCCCGGCTCGCGGACCGCCGCGACCAGGCGCTCACGGCGCACGCCGGCGGCGACGGGCGCGGCCTCGGTGACGGCCGTCCAGTGCTCGGGGTGTGCCACGAGGTGGTCGGCCAAGGCGCTGGAGCCGCCGAGGACCGCCAGCAGCCGGCGGCGCGCCACGGTCTCCTGCTGCAGCGCGCTGACGACCTCGGCGCGCAGCCCGGGCACCCGGTCGGCGGCCTCCATGAAGCGCACCAGCCCCAGCAGCGCGCCGTCGGGGTCGGCGGCCCGCGAGAGGCCCTCGCTGAGGCCCCCGGCGTCGATCCGGTCGGGGGTGCCGGCGATGCCGTCGAGCGCGGGGTCGTCGAGCAGCGCGTTGGCGCGGCCGGGGTCGTCGAACCCCAGCCGGGCGACGCCGGCCGGGACGGACTCGGGCGGCCGTGAGCTCACCGGTGAGCCCTCACAGGCTCGGCAGGTACCGCTCGAGCTCGAAGGCCGTCACCTGGTTGCGGTAGTCGGCCCACTCGGCGCGCTTGTTGCGCAGGAAGAAGTCGAAGGTGTGCTCGCCCAGGGTCTCGGCCACGAGCTCGCTGGCCTCCATGGTCTGGATGGCCTCGACCAGGCTGGCCGGCAGCGGCTTGATGCCCATCGCGCGGCGCTCGGCGTCGGTGAGGGCCCACACGTCGTCCTCGGTCTCGGGCGGCAGCTCGTAGCCCTCCTCGATGCCCTTCAGCCCGGCCGCCAGCAGCACGGCGAAGGCCAGGTACGGGTTGCACGCGGTGTCGATGCTGCGGATCTCGACGCGGGTGCTCTGGCCCTTGTCGGGCTTGTACATCGGCACCCGCACCAGGGCCGAGCGGTTGTTGTGGCCCCAGGTGAGGTACGACGGCGCCTCGGCCCCGCCCCACAGCCGCTTGTAGCTGTTGACCCACTGGTTGGTGACGGCCGCGGTCTCGGCGCCGTGCACCAGCAGGCCCGCGATGAACTGCCGGCCCACCTTCGAGAGCTGGTAGGGCGCTCCGGGCTCGTGGAAGGCGTTGGTGTCGCCCTCGAACAGCGAGACGTGCGTGTGCATCCCCGAGCCGGGGTGCTCGGCGAACGGCTTGGGCATGAACGAGGCGTAGATGCCCTGCTCGAGCGCGACCTCCTTGACCACCGTGCGGAAGGTCATGATGTTGTCGGCGGTGGTGAGGGCGTCGGCGTAGCGCAGGTCGATCTCGTTCTGCCCGGGCGCCGCCTCGTGGTGGCTGAACTCGACCGAGATGCCCATCGTCTCGAGCATGGTGATGGCGGCCCGCCGGAAGTCGGCGCTGGAGCCGTGCGGGGTGTGGTCGAAGTAGCCCGAGGTGTCGATGGGCCGCGGGCGCTTCCCGGGCTTCCACCCCTGCTCGAGGAGGAAGAACTCGATCTCGGGGTGGGTGTAGAAGGTGAAGCCCATGTCGGCGGCCTTGGCCAGGGAGCGCTGCAACACGTGCCGGGGGTCGGCCATGCTCGGCGTGCCGTCGGGCAGGGTGATGTCGCAGAACATCCGGGCCGTGCCGTTGCTCTCGCCGCGCCAGGGCAGCACCTGGAAGGTCGACGGGTCGGGCTTGGCGAGCATGTCGGACTCGTAGACCCGCGCGAAGCCCTCGATGACCGAGCCGTCGAAGCCGATCCCCTCGGCGAAGGCCCCTTCGAGCTCGGCCGGGGCGATGGCCACCGACTTCAGCGTGCCGAGGACGTCGGTGAACCACAACCGGACGAACCGGATGTCGCGCTCTTCGATGGTGCGGAGGACGAACTCCTGCTGACGGTCCATGGGTCGAATCCTGCCTCATCCCACGTTTCGTCGGGATGACGTGACACGCGCCGGGGCCGCCGGTCCGTGGACGCCGAAGGGGGCCCGGGCGACTGCCCGGGCCCCCTCCGTGGGAGCGGGATGCTCGTCAGGTCACTTGAAGGCGACCTCGACCATGAGCGTCCGGCCGTTGCGCGTCGACTTCTCGACGGTCATCGACGTGCCCGAGCCCGCGACCTTGGTCGAGCTCCACGGGTTCAGCGGCGACCAGTACTTCGTCGGGTTGCTGTCGTCGAAGGTCGGGATGCCCTTCGAGGACGGAACCGTGGTGGGCGTGCCGTTCTTGTGGAACGTCACCCGGTCGGTGCGCTCGAGGCCGAAGGTGGCGTCGAACGGCTGGCGACGGTTACCCAGCAGCGTCCCGTCGGCGAAGATCACCGGGTTGGGGCGCGCGTCGACCGGGAGGACCAGGCCGGAACCGGGGTGGGTGCTGGTGTTGTTGTCACCGAACGCACCGTTGGCGAACCAGACGAGCAGGCCGTTCTGGTACGGGAACCGCTCGACCCAGTCGGGGCGGGTGTTCGCGAACCCGAAGTTGTACGGACCCGTCCTCAGGGTCTTGTCGTACCCGCTGTAGGTGCGGTTCTCGGCCAGGTACATGTCCCGCACCTGGCGCGAGGTGGTGCCGCTGGTGATCTCGAAGCCACCCGCCGCCGTCCACGCGCCGGCGCCGGCCTCCACGTCGTCGGTCGTGGCGGTGGTGCCCACCGTGGTGGTGATGTCGTCGACGAAGGCCTCGCTCGCGACACCGCCGTCGGTGGCGACCCGGAAGCGGAACTTCACGGCCTGGCCGGCGTACGCCGACAGGTCCCAGGTGCGCTGGGTCCAGGCGAGCGCGTTCTCCGCGTCGCCGTCGACCGACCCGTCGATGCCGTCACCGACCGGGGCCCACGTCGCCCCGCCGTCGGTGGAGACGTCGCCGTAGAGGTAGTCGTAGTCGATCTCGAGGCTCCCCGAGACCCACGCGCTGACCGAGCCGGAGGTCGCACCGGTGAGGTCGACGTCCTCGGCCAGGGTCGAGCTCAGGTTGTTGCCCAGCCCGGACCACCACTCGGCGGTGCCGGAGTGCGGGGTGTTCTTCTTCGTGACGACGGTGCGCTCGGGCAGCGGCACGACGATGGCCTGCGCCTCGCTGGCGGTCACCTTGTCGGCGGAGCCGAGCTTGACCTCGGTGTCCTGGCCGTAGGGCACGACCACCGGGTCGAGCCAGCCGAGCTGCAGCTTCTCCCAGGCACCCATGTAGCCGGGCGTGGTGCCGATGGAGTCCTTGCCCTTGTTCAGCCACGAGCCACCGGACATGAGCGTCCAGAAGCCGGTGCCGTTGTCGCCACCGGCGGTGTCGTAGAGGTCGGGCAGGCCCAGGTCGTGGCCGAACTCGTGCGCGAAGACGCCGAGGCCGCCGTTCTCGGGCTCGGTGGTGTAGTCACCGATCCACAGGCCGGAGTCGCCGAGCGGCACGCCGCCGAGCTTGTTGTTGGCCGGGCCGGTCACGCCCTCGTCGGTCGAGTAGGCGTACCAGCGGTGCGACCAGATGGCGTCCTCGCCCTGGGTGCCGCCACCGGCCTCCTCGCCCTCACCGGCGTGGATGGCCTGGAAGTGGTCGATGTAGCCGTCGGGCTCGTTGAAGTTGCCGTCGCCGTCGTAGTCGTACCGGTCGGCCTTGTCGAACTGGGCCAGGTACTCCTTGATCTGCGCGTCGCTCTTGCCGGCCTTCTTCTGGTCGTCGTACCAGGCCTGCGCGGTGTCCCTCACGAACGGCCAGTAGGTGCTGGCGTCGGAGTACTTGTTCGAGCCGTAGCGGGCCTCGTTGTAGGGCACCTTCACCCAGTCGGAGACGTCGCCCTTGGCCAGGAACCGGCCGTTGGACTGCTTGAGGTAGAAGTCCTTGAACGACTCGCCGTCGCCGAACATCATGTCCAGGTAGTGCTGGCGGCTGAAGTCCGGCTGCCAGTACGTGGAGTTGTCCTTCTTGCGGTCGGGCGCGGCGATCTGGTTGTGCACCGGGCCGGCCGTGCCGCCGGTGGCGCCGTTGACCTTGTCCCCGAAGTCGACGAGGACGGTGAAGATGTCCTCCTCGCGGTCGACGGGGTAGTTGACGTACTTCGTCCTCCCGTCGCCCTTCCCCTTGCGGTTGGTGTCGCCCTTGCTGCTCTTGACCGCGATCACCCGGTTGCCGTTGATCGTGGTGGTCTTCGCCGTCCCGGCCACGAGCTGCTTGACCGCGTCCTCGCGCAACGCGGCCTGGCGCTCCGCCAGCGGGTTGGGCAGGTTGTCGTGCCGTGCGGCCGATGCCTTCTCCGGGGTGTCCGGACCGGCAGGCACCGCTTGCGCCGTGGTGGGCGCGAGCGTCAGGGCGAGGGCCGCGGCGGCCACCCCTGACAGCGCGCTGATGTGTCGTCTCGTCACGAGATCTCCTCCATGAGTGTCCGTCCGTGCCCCTGTCAGTGCGCGGACCCGGGCGACGTAATCACAGTTTTCTCTCAGGAACCGTCAGCGCTCGGTCATTTCTTGGTCAAGGGCCGGTCAAGAGGGCCCACCGCGGCCGGGTGCGACCTCTCCCGGAGGCCGACGTGCGGACGCCGGCGGCGGGCCTACCATCGACGGATGAGCGAGCCCACCACGCCCTCCCCGTCCGCGCCGGCGCCGGAGTCCGTGGCCCCCTACGGCACCGGCGCCCAGGCGGCCCCGCAGCGCCGGGTGCGGGTGCCGCACCTGCTGGCGATGAAGGAGCGCGGCGAGCGCTGGGCCATGCTCACCGCCTACGACATGTACACCGCCGAGATCTTCGACGAGGCGGGCATCCCCGTTCTGCTGGTGGGCGACTCGGCCGGCAACAACGTCTACGGGTTCGAGACCACCGTGCCCGTCACGGTCGACCACCTCGTGCCGCTGGTGCGCGCCGTCACGAGCGCCGCGCGGCGCGCCATGGTCGTCGCCGACCTCCCGTTCGGCTCCTACCAGGCGAGCCCGCAGCAGGCGCTCGCCACCGCGACCCGGTTCATGAAGGAGGGGCTCGCGCACGCCGTGAAGCTCGAGGGCGGCCAGGCGATGGTCCCCGAGGTCGAGCTGCTGGTGCGCGCCGGCATCCCGGTCATGGGACACATCGGCTTCACCCCGCAGAGCGAGCACGTGCTGGGCGGCTACAAGGTCCAGGGGCGCGGCTCCGGTGCCGACCGGCTGCTCGAGGACGCCCTGGCCCTCGAGGCGGCGGGCTGCTTCGCCGTCGTCATGGAGATGGTGCCCGCGCCGGCGGCCGCGGCCGTCACGGCGGCCCTGCGCATCCCCACCATCGGCATCGGGGCCGGCCCCGACTGCGACGCCCAGGTGCTGGTCTGGCAGGACATGGCCGGCCTGCGCGGCGGCCGGGCGCCGCGCTTCGTCAAGAAGTACGCCGACCTGCGCGGTGACCTGCTGGGCGCGGCCCGCAGCTACGCCGCCGACGTCGCGGGCGGGACCTTCCCCGCCGCCGAGCACTCCTTCGAGGCCTGAGGAACGCGGTGAGCACCGAGGAGCGTCCGAGCGGCATGTGGAGCCCCGACAACCCCGCGCCGCGCCCGGGGCCGACGACCCGCTGGGCCGGCCACCAGCGCGGTCCGGCCGCGGCCCGCGCCTACCGGCAGCGCTTCCTGGACCTCGCCGCCGCCGGGCAGGACGTGCACGGCGAGGCCCGCTTCGTGACCGAGCTCGTGCCGCCGCCCTCGCGGGTCCTCGACGCCGGGTGCGGCTACGGGCGGGTGGCCAGCGAGCTGACGCGGCTGGGCCACTACGTGGTCGGCGTCGACGCCGACCCCGACCTGGTGGCCCTGGCGCGGGAGGACCGCGACACGCGGTTCCTGGTCGCCGACCTCTCGACCCTCGACCTGCGCGCCGAGCAGGAGTTCCACGTCGTCCTGCTGGCCGGCAACGTGGTGCCGTTCCTCGCCGACGGCACCCTGCCGGCGGTGCTCGGGCGGATGGCATCGCACCTCACGCCCGGCGGGTACCTGGTGGCCGGGTTCGGGCTCGCCGGAGCCCTGCCCGAGGGGGCGGCGCCCGTGGCGCTGCCCGACTACGACCGCTGGGCGCGCGCCGCGGGGCTGTCGTACATCGGCCGGTGGTCGACCTGGGACCGGCAGCGCTTCACGCCCGAGAGCACGTACGCGCTCTCGGTGCACCGCCTCCTCGGCGGCTGAGGGCTCAGGCGGGGTCGGACCCGCCTGCGCCGCGCTCGTCCCACTCGCGGTCCTCGGCGTCCCACGCCTCGGTGCGCTCCTTGGCGCTCTGCAGGGCGTTGCGGGCGGCGTCCTCGGTGGCGTACGGCCCCAGGACGTTCGCGTCCTGGCTGCGGGTCTCGTCGGTCTCGACCTGGCCGGTGTCGACGTTGAACCAGTAGGGCATCGCGGGTCTCCTTCGTGCGGACGGTCTGCCTAGACTCACCGTATGCCGTCGACCTCCGCCCGTGTCGCTCCCGGCCGGCTCTCCCCGCGGCGCGCCGTCCCGGCCTCCATCCCCCGCCCCGAGTACGTCGACCGGCCGCAGCCCGCCACCTACACCGGCCCCGAGGTCAAGGACGCCGACACCATCGCCCGGATGCGGGTCGCGGGGCGCATCGCCGCCGACGCCATGGCCGTCGCCGCCGCCGTCATCGCCCCCGGGGTCACCACCGACGAGATCGACCGGGTCGGCCACGAGTACCTCCTGGACCACGGCGCCTACCCGTCGACGCTCGGCTACCGGGGGTTCCCGAAGTCGCTGTGCACCTCGGTCAACGAGGTCGTCTGCCACGGCATCCCCGACGACCGCCCGCTCGAGGACGGCGACATCGTGAACATCGACATCACCGCGTTCGTCGACGGCGTGCACGGCGACACCGACGCCACCTACCTCGTCGGCGACGTCGACGAGGAGTCGCGCCTGCTGGTCGAGCGCACCCGCGAGGCGATGATGCGCGGCATCCGCGCCGCGCGGCCGGGGCGCGAGGTCAACGTCATCGGGCGCGTCATCGAGTCGTACGCCAAGCGCTTCGGCTACGGGGTGGTGCGCGACTTCACCGGGCACGGCATCGGCACCGCGTTCCACAGCGGCCTGATCATCCCGCACTACGACGCCGCGCCGGCGTACTCGACCGTCATCGAGGCCGGCATGACCTTCACCGTCGAGCCGATGCTCAACCTCGGCACGCCCGACTGGGAGATGTGGGACGACCGGTGGACGGTCGTCACCAAGGACCACCGACGTTCGGCACAGTTCGAGCACACCATCCTCGTCACCGAGGACGGTCCCGAGATCCTCACCCTGGGAGAGGCAGCAGCATGAGCACCGGACACCCCCTCGGCATCGACGTCGGCGGCAGCGGCATCAAGGGCGCGCCCGTCGACCTCGAGAAGGGCGACTTCGCCCAGAAGCGGCTGCGCATCGACACCCCGCTGGTCTCGACGCCCGAGGCGGTGTGCGAGGTGATCGCCCTGGTGGTCGAGCACTTCGACGAGGTGCGCAGCGACTCCCCCATCGGCGTCACGATCCCCGGGGTCGTGCAGCACGGCGTGGTCAAGACCGCTGCCAACATCGACAAGTCGTGGATCGGCTGCGAGATCGAGAAGCTGCTCGAGGACCGGCTCCAGCACGACGTCGTCGTCGTCAACGACGCCGACGCCGCGGGCGTGGGCGAGCTCAACTACGGCGCGGCCCGGGGCCACGACGGGCTCGTCATCCTCACGACCCTCGGCACCGGCATCGGCACCGCCATCTTCAACCAGGGTGTCCTGGTGCCGAACTCCGAGCTCGGGCACCTCGAGATCGGTGGCTCCGACGCCGAGCCGCGCACCGCGAGCTCGGCCAAGACCCGCGAGGGCCTCAGCTACGCCGAGTGGGCCGAGCGCCTGCAGCTGTACTACCGCCACCTCGAGGACCTCATGTGGCCCGACCTGTTCGTCGTCGGGGGCGGGGTCTCCAAGGACGCCGACGAGTTCCTGCCGCTGCTCGACATCCGCACCCCGATCATCCCGGCGACCCTGAAGAACAAGGCCGGCATCATCGGCGCTGCGGTGCTGGCCGCCGCCTCGCAGCGACGGCACGGCCGGCACACCGGCTGACGCCTCACTCCCCGGCGCGGAACTCCGTGGCGCCCCGGCCGGCGAGGTCGTGGATGCGGGTGTTCGGCCCGCCCAGCTGCGCGGCCTGGCCCAGGTAGAGGGCGCGGCCGCGCGGCTGCAGCAGCCCGTCGTGCACGGGCACGGCGTGCGGGGCGTCGAGGCGGCGCAGGAAGGCCGTCATCTCGCGGCTGCGGGCCCACGGGGCCTGCAGCGGGAACGCGAGCACGTCGACGGAGCCGGGCTGCCCGTCGAGGGCGTCGCCGGGGTGGAACACGCTGGGCTCACCGTCGGCGTCGAGGCGCACGCCGACGTTGGGGATGCGCGGGATGTCCTCGTGGATGAGGGCGTGGGTGTCGCCGACCGGGGTGAGGGTGACCGCACCGACGGTGGTCGGCCCGCGGTGCGCCTCGGCCTCGACGCCCAGCCCCGCCAGGACGTCGACGCTGCCCGGGTCGCTCAGCACCCGCGCCCCGGCGTTGGCCCGCAGCAGGTCGCCGACCCGCTCGGGGTCGAGGTGGTCGGGGTGCTGGTGGGTGACGACGACGGCGTCCAGGTCACGCACGTCGGAGAACCCGTCGGCGAAGGTGCCGGGGTCGATGAGGACGCGGGCGTCGGCGATCTCGACGAGGAGGCAGGCGTGGCCGAGGTGGGTGATGCGCATGGGCCCACGCTAGGGGCCGGGCCGCACGCGTGGGGCGCCGTGGTCGGGCGTCAGCCGACGGCGGGCTCGCTGCGGTGATCGATGGTCGGGACGTCGGCGTCGGCCCGGACGGCGGCGTCGACGATCTCGGCCGCCTCGACCAGGTCGTCGGGGAGCACGGTGACCCCGGCCGGGACCTCGGTGAGACCGGCGGCGCCCGCGCCCGCGATGAAGAGCGGGACGGTCCGGCCCAGCCGGGCCAGCGAGGGCAGGCGCGCCTCGAAGGAGGAGCGGCGGACCCCGGCGAGCACGCAGGCGTCGGCCTTGAGGAAGCGGGCGGCCTCACCGACCGCCGTCATCGGGGAGTTGGCGCCCAGGCTGACCACCCGCCACCACCGGGCGTGCAGCATGGCCCCGAACAGCTCGAGCGGGAGGTCGTGCAGCTCCTTCGGGGGGCAGGCCAGCACGACCGTGCGCGCCTGCGCGCCCTGCACCGGCAGTCGCAGCTCGCCGAGGACGCCGCGGAAGGCGCTGGAGACGAAGTGCTCGTGCACCACGCCGAGCCGCCCGGCCTCCCAGTCGTCGCCGACCTGCTTGAGCACGGGCATGATCACGCGGGTGACCGTGGCGTCGACCCCGGAGGCCAGCAGCGCGTCGAGGAGGAGGTCACGCACGGTGCCGCCGTCGAGCTCCCGCGTCGCGGACATGACGAGCTCACGCGCCGCCGCGAGGTCGGTGGCGGGGTCCGGGGTCACTGCGCTGCTCCTGGCTGCCGAGGTGATGGAAGGTGCAACATAACCGCCGGAGACCGGATCCATGCGCCGTGGGTCCGAGAACCGCCCGTTCGCAGGCCCCGCCCGGACCCGGCGGACCCGACCGCCGGTCGAGCGGCGGCCCGGCCGTAAGGTCGGAGGGAGACCCCCGCGCGACGCCCCCTGGGCCGGTCGCGCTCGTCCCCCGAGCATCCGCACCCGCAGGCAAGGAGTGAGCCCCGTGAACGTCGCAGTCCAAGCCGGGATGTGGGGGCTGCTCGCCGGCGGCGCGCTCGTCGTCGGGGCGCTGGTCGCCTGGTTCGTCCACGTCCCCCAGAAGGTCATCGCCGGGATCATGGCGTTCGGTGCCGGGGTGCTGATCTCGGCGCTGGCTTTCGACCTCGTCGACGAGGCCGAGACGACCGGGGGCCTGGTCCCCACCATCGGCGGCTTCCTCGGCGGTGCGGCCGTCTATGTGGCCGCCAACGTGCTGCTGGCGCGCCGCGGGGCGCGACACCGCAAGCGCTCCGGTGAGCAGCAGCCCTCCGAGGACGAGCAGGAGGGCAGCGGCGCCGCCATCGCGATCGGCGCGCTCCTCGACGGCATCCCGGAGTCGGTCGTGCTCGGGTTGTCCCTCCTGGGTGGTGGGGGCGTCGGCGTGCCGGTGCTGGCCGCCATCTTCATCAGCAACCTGCCCGAGGGGCTGTCCAGCGCCGCGGGGATGAAGTCCAACGGGCGCAGCATCCGGTACGTCTTCGGGGTCTGGGTCGGGATCGCCGTCGCCAGCGGCCTGGCCGGGCTGCTCGGCGTCCTCCTCCTCGACGGCGCCGCCCCCGAGACCATCGCGGTCATCACCGCGGTGGCGGCCGGCGCCATCCTGGCGATGATCGCCGACACCATGATCCCCGAGGCGTTCGAGCGGACCCACCTCTACGCCGGGCTCCTCGCCACCCTCGGCTTCATCACGGCCTTCACGATCGGGCGCGCGTAGGCGCCGAGGAGACCACCCAGCCGGGAGAGGGCGCAGCCGCGATCAGAACGAGACCGCCTCCTGGTCGTGACCGGGGATCTGGTACGTCATCTGGAACCCGCAGCCCGCCCCGAGCGGGCCGCCGAAGGAGCTGAGATAGGCGCCCGCGTAGAACTGCTGCTGCACCGTGAGGGGACCCAAGCCGCGGACCAGGTTGCCAGGGACCTGCTGGGCCATCCCCTGAGCCTGGGCCGCGGGCGCCCAACGCCCTAGGAACATCGTCACCAGGTCGGCAGCGACAGAGGGCGTCTCGAGGCACGGGCCTCGCTGCGCGGCGCACGGGGAGCTGTGCGGCATCAGGTAGTCGTAGTGACCCCCTCCCGTCAGGACCGCCCGGTAGCGGGGCAGGGGCAGCTCCTGGAACCGGCCGAGGTCGACATCCCCCTCGCTCGCATCCTTGACGAACAGCATGGGAGCGGCGATCGCGCGCTGAGCCTCCGTCGGGTCGCCGAAGGACCCGTGCCAGTCGCCGCTGAGGGAGACGTAGGCCTGGACGCCCTGGTCGGCGGCGACCAGCCCGGCCAGGACGCTGCCCCGCGAGTGCCCGACCATCACCGTCGCGGGCGCAGCAGCGACGAGCCCGCCATGCACCCACCGCGTCCGGACCCACCGCATCACCGACCGGACCAGCGCCACCTCCGCCTCGGATGCAGCCCGGCCCGAGAGCCGGGGAACCACCACGACGTAGCCCGCCCGTGCGAGCTGCATGGCCAACGGGCTGTTCGCCCAGGCGAGGTAGTGGGTGTCCTGGGCCGCCTTGCACTCACCGTGCAGGAGCACCACGAGCGGGTAGGCGCCACAGCGATGCAGGATCTGGGCGTTCTGGGGACTGCCGTCGATCGACGGGAACAGGATGCTCATCGACGTCGGCGGAAAGATCCCTGCGTGCAGACCCCCCGGGTCCAAGGTCGCCGTCGCCCTCGCGGTGCCCTGCACCTCGTCCGGCCGGCGGTCGGTGCCCGGCTCGTCCGTGGGGACCCGAGCCGACGCCATGGGTGCGACCACCGGCGGGCCGACGTGGTGGACTCCCCAGAACACCGGTGCCAACGCGTGGGGTTGCCACGGGATGGCGCAGCCGTCCTCCTCCCGCTGCTGGAGCGCGCGACCGGTCGCCGCCACCAGGTCCCGCAGCACATCGAGAAGGCCCATACCGCAGTATCCGACCGCCCCCTCGCCGCGGCAAGAGCCCGACCCGTCGGCTCCGGCACTCTCACGCGGCGTACTGAGCCGCTCCGCGAGAGCCCGAAGGCGGGAGGGAGAGGCCATCCCCGTGGGGGTGGACGAGTCGGGCTGTAGGCCGGGTTCTGTCCCGCGCCGCCGTTGCCGGTGACGCGGTGACGGTCATCCATCTCGGGTGGCCGTTACCGACCACCTCCAGCGCCCTACCCGTGTGCTCGGACGGGCCGCCCTCGAACGCACACTGTCTGGGCTTGCTCCGGATGGGGTTTACCGAGCCGACCTGGTCACCCAGGCCGCTGGTGGTCTCTTACACCACCGTTTCACCCTTACCCCGCCCGCTCGCGCGGCCGGGGCGGTCTGTTCTCTGTGGCACTGTCCCGCGGGTCACCCCGGGTGGCTGTTGGCCACCATCCTGCCCTTCGGAGCCCGGACCTTCCTCGGCGGTGGTTGCCCACCGACGCGACCGTCCGCCCGACTCGTCCGCGCCCAGTGTAGGGGCCGCCGGGCGACGCCCGGCGCCGGCCTCAGGCCGGGGTGAGCACGACCGACCCCGCGGCCAGGTCGACCTTCTCGACGCGCACCGTGACGGCGCTGCCGAGGGCGGCGCGATCGCCGGTGACCTTGGCCAGCACCGGCAGGTCGACGAGCTGGACCTCCATCCCCTTCTCGAGATGGTCGACGACCACCGCCTCCAGGGTCTGCCCCTCGCGCCCGGCGAGCACCGCGGCCTCGGTGGCGTCGGCGCAGGCCCGCTCGGCCGCACGCGCCACCCGGTCGGACGCCGTCATCAGCTCGGGCACCAGCGGCAGGGCCTCGCGGATGCCGGCCGGCACCGGCGCCCCCCGGCCGACGGCCTCGCAGACGACCAGCCCGAACCGGTCGACGAGGCGCCGCAGCGGGGCGGTGACGTGGGCGTACGGGGCGGCGACGGCGGCGTGCTCGCGCTGCTCGGGCGGGGTGCCGTCGAAGGCGGTGTAGCCGGCGCCGCGGAACAGCGAGGTCGCCTCATGGATGAGCGCGAGGTGGTGCGGGTCCGTGCGGTCCAGCCCGCGCACCAGGTCGCCGTAGGTCACCCCCTGCGGCCAGTCGACCCCGAGGCCGCGAGCGGCCCGACGGAAGCGCGCCACGGCATCCTCGGTGGGCGCCGGCATGGTGCGCAGGATGCCGACCCCGGCCTCCAGCATCATCGCGGCGGCGGCCATCCCGGTGAGGAGCGACAGCTGGGCGTTCCACTCCTCGGCCGGCACCGGCGGGCGGAACTCGAGGGTGAAGCCGCCGTCGGGCCGCTGGGCGACCTCCTGCTCGGGCATCGGCAGGTTGGCGCCACCGCGGGCCTTCTCCTGGGCGATGCGACGCTCCCCCACCTCCTTGAGCAGGAGCAGCATCGGGTCGCCCGAGCCGTCGTCGACGCCCCGCTGCACCCCGGCGTAGTCGAGCCGCTGGGTGCTGCGGACGAGGGCACGGTGCACTTCGGAGGCCGTGAGCACGCCCGCGCCGTCGAGCCGCAGGTCCCACACGAAGGCGGGCCGCACCTCGCCCGGCAGCAGGCTGGCCGCCGCCTCCGACAGCACCGGCGGATGCAGCGGCACCCGCTCGTCGGGGCAGTAGACGGTCTGCCCGCGCTCGCGGGTGACCCGGTCGAGGGCGCCGTCGAGGGCCACGAACGACGGGACGTCGGCGATGGCGTACCGCACCCGGTGGCCGTCGCCATCACGCTCGATGTGCAGCGCCTGGTCGAGGTCCATCGAACCGGGCGGGTCGATCGTCACGTAGGGGACGTCGGTCTCGTCGCGGCCCGGAGGGTCGGGCGGGGATGCCGCCACCGCCTCGGCCTCGGCGAGCGCGTCGGGCGGGTACGGGCCGTCGATCCCGAGCTCGGCGCGGATGGCGGCGTAACGCGCCCGCAGCGCGCCCTCGACCCCCCGGTCGGTGTCGACGTCGACGGGGCGGAGCACGATCCTGGGACGCGGCATGAGACCCAACCTAACCTCCGTACGCTGGGCCGGTGCTGATCCTGCTCCCTCCGTCGGAGTCGAAGTGGAACCGCCCGCGCGGGCGGCCGGCCGACCCGGACACCTGGTCCTTCCCCGCCCTCGGCCCCACCCGTCGCGCGGTCGCCGACGCCCTGGCCGCGGTGAGCGCCCGCAGTGAGGCGACGACGGTCCTCGGGGTGTCCGAGGCGCTGCGGCCCGAGGTCGACCGCAACCTCCTCCTGGAGTCCCTGCCGGCCACGCCAGCCGCCCAGGTCTACACCGGCGTCCTCTACGACGCCCTCGACCTGGCCTCGATGGATGCCGCGGCGCGGCGGCGGGCCAACCGGTGGCTGGTGGTCGTCTCGGCGCTGCACGGCGCGGTGCGCCCCACCGACCGCATCACCGCGTACCGGCTGGCGATGGGCGTCGACCTCCCGGGCGTCGGGGCGCTGGCCCCGTTGTGGCGCAGTGCCCTCGACGCGCCGCTGACCGAGGCCGCCGGCAACGGCGTGGTCGTCGACTGCCGTTCCGCCGCCTACGCCGCGGCCTGGCGGCCCGGGCCGGAGGTCGCTCCGCGCTGGGTGCAGGTGCGAGTGCCCGGGGCCAGCCACCACGCCAAGCACACCCGCGGTCTCGTCGCCCGGCAGCTCTGCGTCTCCGGGGTCGCGGCCCGGTCGGTCCCTGCCGTCGCCGACACCCTGGCCGGCGCCTTCGAGGTCGAGCTGCACGAGCCGGCCCGCCGCGCCGCGCCCTGGGTCCTCGACGTGCAGGCGCCGTGAACGGGGCGGAGGCCGTCGCCCTCACCGAGCGCCTGCTGCCCGTCGTCGTGTTCCTCCTCGCCATCACCGTGACCGCCGAGCTGTCGGAGCGGGCCGGCGTCTTCGACGTCGCAGGGCACGGGGTGGCGCGGCTGGCCGGCGGGCGCCGCTGGGTCTTGTGGGTGCTGTTCTCGGCGCTGGCCGTCGTCGCGACCGTCGTGCTCTCGCTCGACACCACGGCCGTCCTGCTGACCCCGGTCGGGCTCGCCGTGGCGGCCCAGGTGGGCCTGGACCCGCGGCTGCTGGCGGTCACCACCCTCTGGATCGCCAACACCGGCTCGCTCCTGCTGCCGGTCTCGAACCTCACCAACCTGCTGGCGCTGCACACCCTCGAACGCGACGGTGCGGGACACGCCGACTACGTCCGGGCCGCCGCCGCCCCGGCGCTGGTGGCCGTCGCCGTCACCCTCGCCCTCGTCGCGCTCCTGCACCGGCGCAGCCTGCGAGGGCGCTACACCGCCGCCGCCCCGCCGGCCGGGCACGACCCGGTCCTGCTGCGCCTGGCCGCGGGAGTGTGTCTCGTCATCGGGCCGCTGTTCGCGCTCGGCGCCCCGCCGTGGCTGGTCGCCCTCGCCGCCGCCGGGGTGCTGCTGGCCGTCACGGCCTGGCGCGACCGCGCGCAGCTGGCCGGCCTGGCGGTGCCGTGGCTGATGGCGGCCGGCTTCGTGGCGGTGTCGGTGGTGGTCGACGTGCTCCAGCGCCACGGCCTGTCCGACCTCGTCACCGCGACCCTCCCCCGCGGCGAGACGGCCGGCGCCCTGCTGGCGGTGGGCGGCGCCGGTGCCGGGCTCTCGAACGTCGCGAACAACCTGCCGGCCTACCTGGCACTCGAGCCGGTGGCGGGCGGCTCCGTCACCCGCCTGCTCGCCCTGCTCGTGGGCACCAACGCCGGGCCGCTGGTCACGCCGTGGGCCTCGCTCGCGACCCTGCTCTGGATCCAGCGCTGCCGGGCCCGCGACGTCGTCGTGCCGTGGCGCTGGCTGGCGCCGGCCGGGCTGCTGTGCGCCGTCCTCGTCGTCACGTCCTCCGTCCTGGCCCTGGCCGCCGTCCGCTGAGCCCCAACCTTCGACAGCCGGAAGCGGGAACGACCGCCCGGCCGTTGCACCGGGTGGACACCAGTGGGGAACCGACGGATGGAGCACACGTGACGGTGATCGACGGCATCGGCCGGGCGGCGCAGCGGCGCCTCGGGCACGCCCTGCGAGCACGGGTGGCGGGCGACGACGCGAGCGAGCGGGCCGCCGTCATCTGGGGCCGGGCCGGCGAGCGGTGGTTCACCCCCGAGGACCCCGTGTGGCGGGTGCACGCCGACGCCGCGATGTTCCCGGGCGGGGTGGCCGCGCTGCTCCTGCAGTCGCTGCACCCGTCGGCCATGGCCGGCGTGGCCGGGCACAGCGGCTACCGCGGCGACCCCTGGGGCCGCCTGCAGCGCACCTCGGGCTTCCTGGCCACGACCACCTTCGGCACCGTCGAGGACGCCGAGGCCGCGATCGCGCGGGTGCGCGGCATCCACGAGCGGGTCCGCGGCAAGGACGACGACGGCGTGGCCTACCGCGCGTCCGACCCCGACCTGCTGCGCTGGGTGCACGTCGCCGAGGCCTGGAGCTTCCTCACCGCCTACCAGCGCTACGCGGCCGACCCGCTGACGGCCGCCGAGTCCGACCTGTACGTCGAGCAGGCGGCCCGGGTCGCGCGGCTGCTCGGGGCCACGGACGTGCCCACCGACGTGGCCGGCCTGCTGGCCGCCCTCGACGGGTACCGGCCGGTGCTGCGCGCCACCAGCGCGGCCCAGGACGCGGCGAGCTTCCTGCTGCTCGACCCTCCACTGCCGTGGACGGCGCGCCCCGGCTACGCGCTGATCGCCTCGGGTGGCGTCGCGATCCTGCCGGGATGGGTGCGCCGTGAGCTGCGGCTGCCGGTGCCGGACCCCGTAGCGGGCGCGGCGGGGCTGCTGGGCCTGGTCGGCACGCGTACGGTGCGCTGGGCCATGGCCGGTGTCGCCGAGGAGCGGCGGGTCACGCCGCGGCGGTGACGATCTCGTCGATGCGCTCGAGGGTGGCGGCCATGTTCCGGCGCGTCATCGGCTCCATCCGGCGCACGAACAGCTTGCTCGGCGCGGCCTCCTTCGTGATGTCCCAGCTCTCGGTCACCAGGGTGCCGCCCTCGACGGGCTCGAGCACGTAGCGCCAGATGCGACCGCCCAGGAACGGCGAGGCCGGCCCCTCGGCCAGGGTCTGCCAGGCGATGCGCCGGTTCTCCTCGAGCTCGACCACGGTGTTGCTCGTGCGGTAGGGCAGCCCGATCTTCATGTCCATCCCGAAGCGGTCGCCGAGGCCGAGGCGCCGCCCGCCGCTGCGGGCGCCCTGCACCGAGCCGCCCCCGTCGATGCGGGCGTGGCCGGCCGGGTCGACGAGCAGGTCGAAGATGGGCTCGGGAGGCGCCGGGATGAGGCGCTGGACGGAGACGACGTCGCGGGAGGGCATGGTCGCGACGCTAACAGTCGGGGGAGGCGTGCTCCGCCACCCCCGGAGGTCAGCGGCGGCCGGTGTCCAGGGTGGCCTCGGCGGCGGCCAGGGCCCGGTCGAGGTCGGCGGTGAGGTCGTCGACGTCCTCGAGACCGACGGAGATGCGCACGGTGCCGTCGGTGATACCCACCTCGGCGCGCGCCTCGGGCGAGAGCCGGCGGTGCGTGGTGGTGGCGGGGTGGGTGGTCATCGACTTCGCGTCGCCGAGGTTGTTCGAGATGTCGACGATCCGGAAGGCGTCGAGCATCGCGAAGGCCGCGTCCTTGCCGCCCTCGACCTCGAGGGTGAGCACGGTGCCGGCGCCGCCCTGGAGCTGGCGCAGCGCGAGCTCGTGCTGGGGGTGGCTCGCGAGGTGCGGGTACACGACGCGGCGGAGCCCGCGCCCCTCGCCCTGCCAACGTTCGAGGGTGGTCGCCAGGCTGAGCGCGCTGCCGGCCATGGCCCGCACCCGCAGGTCGAGGGTCTCGAGGCCCTTGGTCAGCACCCACGCGTTGAACGCCGACATCGACGGCCCGGTGTGCCGCATCAGGTTCTTGACCGGACCGCGCACGAAGTCGGCCGGGCCCAGGACGGCCCCGCCGAGGACGCGGCCCTGGCCGTCGATGTGCTTGGTCGCCGAGTACACGACGATGTCGGCACCGTGGGCCAGCGGGTGACTGAAGACCGGCGTGCCGAACACGTTGTCGACGACCACCCGGGCGCCGGCGGCGTGGGCCAGCTCGGCGACGGCGGCGATGTCGACGAGCTCCTGCATCGGGTTGCTGGGGGTCTCGAAGAACACCGCCGTGGTCGGCGTCGCCAGCGCCCCGCGCCACTGGTCGAGGTCGGTGCCGTCGACGAACACGGTCTCCACCCCCCAGCGCGGCAGGATCTCGTCGAGGATGACGAAGCACGAGCCGAAGAGGGCCCGTGAGGCCACGACCCGGTCACCGGCACCGCACAGCGCGGCCATCGCGGTGAAGACGGCCGACATCCCGGACGCGGTGGCGAAGCAGGCCTCGGCACCCTCGAGCAGGCTCAGCCGGTCCTCGAACATCGACACCGTGGGGTTGCCGTAGCGGCTGTAGATGTAGTGGTCGACCTCGTCCTTGAAGGCGGACTCGGCCTGGGCGGCGGACTCGTAGACGAACCCCGAGGTGAGGTACAGCGCCTCGGCGGTCTCGTCGAAACCGCTGCGGCTCAGGCCACCCCGGACGGCGAGGGTGCGCGCGCGGGCGTCGTCGGGCAGGGGCACGGCGACCTCAGCCCTGCCGCCACGGGAGACCGGAGTTCTTCCACCCGCCGACGGTGCGGTGCTGCTCGGGGTCGTGCGGCCCCTCGAACCCGTCGACGACGTTGTAGGCCGGGCCGAGGCCCGCGGCCGTCAGGGCCTCGGCGGCCGCGCGGGACCGGACTCCGCTGCGGCACAGCAGGTACACGGGCCGACCGGCCTCGAGTCCGGCGGCGCGTACCTCGTCGACGAAGGCGCCGTTGAGGGCACCGTCCGGGTAGCGCGACCACTCGACGAACGCCACCTCGCGGCCGGCGCCGGCCAGGTCGGGCACGCCGACGTAGGTCCACTCGGCCTGCGTACGCACATCGACGAGCAGGGCGTCGTCGGGGCCGGTGGCCGCCGCGAACGCCTCCTCCGGAGTGACGTCACCTGCGTAGCTCATCCTCCGAGGGTAGGACGGCGGCCGCGAGATCGCCGTGGCGTCTCAGTCGGTCGGCACGCGGGCGGCGGGGAGACGACCCGTGATCGAGGCCGAGAAGGGGTCGGAGCCGGCCTCCACGCCGATCCGGGAGCCGCCCGATGGTTTCAATATCGTTCTGCTGCAGGCGTACACCGGTCGAGGAATCCTTGCTATCGCACGCGTGTTCGGGTATCATTGCTCCATGGACAGGGGGCGGCTCAGCAGCCGTATCGCGGCCGCGCGTGCGGAGGTCGCAGCACTGGGTCGCGAGCTGGCCGAGCACGGCCGAAGCCTGGATGCGGGCGAGTGTTACGAGCTGGCCGGTGAGGCGCAGAAGCTGGCGAACGCCGCTGATGGTCTCGTGTCCGTGAGTGCCGCGTTGGGGGCTCGGGTCGAGGTGCGGCTGTCGGGGGACGGGCCGGTGGAGCGGACGCATGCGGTGGGGTACGTGGACCAGATGGCGCCCAGCCTCGTCGCTCTAGAAGCGGGCCTGACGGAGGGGCTGGCCGGAAGGAAGGTCCACCTCGGCGCGGCCCTCGGTGAGCGGTTCCCCCTGGTCCGCGACCGGGTCCTGGCCGGTGACGTGGCGGCGGCGACGGCGCACAAGGTGGTCGACGCCTGTGCGGGGCTGGACGTCGAGGCGTGCGGGCGGGTCGATGCCGAGGTGTCGGGTCGGTTGGCCGACCTGGACCCGGCCCAGGTGACCGCGCACGTCCGCCGCGTCGCGACCCGGGTCGCGGCCGACCAGGTCGCCGCGCAGGTCGCGAAGACCCGCCGCACCCGGACGGTGGAGGTGCGGCCCGGCCCGGACGGCCTGACCGACGTGTACGCGCTCCTCCCCACCGCGACCGTGGCCGCGGCCTGGGCGGCGACCGAGCAGCTCGCGTCCGAGTACCGGCAGGTCGACGACACCCTCACCCTGAGCGAGGCCCGGGCGGACGCGTTCGGCGACCTGCTCCTGCGCAACGTGACGGTCAGTGCCTCGGTCACCCTCGGAGTGCCGGTGGTCACCGACCGACCCGCGCCCGAACCCGCAACCGTCGAGACCATCGAGGTCCCCTGGGCCGACGACGACACGGTCATCGACGCCTACACCGGCGAGGAGACCCGCTTCGCCGACCTCCCCCCGGAGGCACAGCGGCTGTTCGAGACCACGACCATGACCGTCGACCCGGACCTCACCCCGGTACCCATGGCGCAGGTCAGCCCCGGGTTCGCGGTCTCCGGCACGCAGCTGCCCGGGCTGGGCTGGGTCGACGCCGCCACCGTCGCCAACCTCCTCAAGACCCTCCCGATGGACGTCGCGCGGGCCGTGCTCGACGCCGACAACGGCACCCTGGCGTCCCTGACCACCAGCGCCTACCGCCCACCCCGGGCCATGCGCGACTTCGTCACCACCCGGGACGGGACATGCCGCATGTGGGGCTGCCCGAGACGCGCCGAGTACACCGACCTCGACCACACCAAACCCTGGCCCGACGGCGCCACCTCACCGACCGACCTGGCGTGCCTGTGCCGGCGGCACCACCGGCTGAAGCAACAAGGCCGCTGGCGCCCCACCCTCGACCCCGACGGCACCCTCACCTGGACCTCACCCTCCGGCACGCGCCGCGTCACCGAACCGACCCACCGCATCCATGTGCCGGCCGATGACGCCCCACCGTTCTGAGCAACCCGTCCGGGGTCAGACGAGGTCCAGTTCGAAGCGGCGCAGCACCGGGTGCGGAGGGAAGAGCGACCACGACACCTCGTCGGTGCGCCGCCACCCACGCCGCTGGTAGAACCGGATCGCCCGGTGGTTCTCGTCGAACACCCGCAGCCAGACCTTCCGATGCCCCTGCTCACGGAGGAGTCCGACCACCGCGTCGTGCACGATCCCCGCCACCCCGCTCCCCCACGTGGAGACGGCCGTCCCGAAGTGGAACAGCTCGTCGCCCCGGGTCGCGGCGAAGCCGACCAGCTCACCGGCCCGGACCGCGGCCAGGCAGTCGGTGCGGGCGTCGGCCAGCTCGGCCACCCAGCGCCGCCGCACCTCCTCGGTCGGGAACGGGTGCTCGTCCTGGGGGAAGACGTGGGCCAGGGCGGCCACGCTCCCCTCCCGCTGGAGGGGCAGCAGCGCGTCCAGGTCGTCCGGGCGAAGCGGTCGCAGCACGGTCACGGGGCCGACCACGTCAGGTGCGGTTGGTGAAGGCGACCGACACGTCGTCGTCGCCCCACACCTCGACCCCGGCCAGCGACCCCGCCGCCACGGCCAGCCGGGCGCGGCGCTCGTCGGGGATGCCCAGCACGTGGGCCAGCACCGCCTGCACGACCTCGACGGGGCACACGACGACGGTGGTGCCGCCGCGCGCGACCACGCGGTCCCACGCGTCGACCACCTCGCCGGTGGGCGACCAGGCGGCGTCCACGACCGAGCCCACATCCAGGAGGTCCCCCACCTCGGCCGCGGTCTCGACGGCGTCGTCAGCCGGTGCGGTGACCAGGCAGCGCGGGGCACCGCCGAGCAGCCGCTGCACCGACGCGGCGGTGGTCGAGCGCGCCGCGTCCGACCTGGCCTCGGCCACGAGGACGACCCGCACCGGCGTGCCGGCCCGCCGCGGCACCGGGGCGCACGCGGCCGCGCTGGCCCCTCCGGTGGGACCCTCGTCCGCCGCATCGTCACCGGCCGCGTCCGACGACGCGCCGCCGCCGTCGTGGCGCCGGTCGACGGTCAGCCCGTCCATCCCGTCGTTCGACAGGGCGTCGGCGTCCTTGTTCTCGGCCCGTGGGATCCACTCGTACCGCACCGAGCCGCCGGCATCGCGGATGGCCGTGACGAGGTCACGCGCCTGCAGCGCCAGGCGGCGCATGTCCTCGTGCTTGATCTTCCAGCGCCCGGCCATCTGCTCGACCACCAGCTTGGAGTCCATCCGCACCAGCACGGTGGCCCCGGGGTCGATGGCCGCGGCCGCCTCGAGCCCGGCGATCAGCCCGCGGTACTCGGCGACGTTGTTCGAGACCTTGCCCAGCGGCTCGGCCCGCTCGGCCAGCAGCGCGCCGGTGGCCGTGTCGCGCACCAGGGCTCCGTACCCGGCGACGCCGGGGTTGCCCCGCGACCCGCCGTCGGCCTCGACGGTGAGCCGCCGGCTCACAGCCCGGACTCGGCGGTGCGCACCAGGATGCGGCGGCACTCCTCGCAGCGCAGGACCTCGTCCTCGGGCGCCGAGCGCAGACGCTGGAGCTCGACGGGGTTGATGTCGAGCTGGCAACCGCCGCAACGGCGCTGGCGCAGCTCGGCCGCACCCATCCCGCCGGAGCCCGCGCGGATCTTCTCGTAGAGGGTGACGAGCTCGTCGCCCACGTCACCCACCAGGGTGTCGCGGGGGGCCGCCACCTGGCCGGCCTCGGCGTCGAGCCGCGCCAGCGCCTCGTCGCGGGCGGCCTCGAGGGCCCGGATGCGCTCGGTCAGCTCGCCGCGACCGCGCTCGAGCTCGCGCACGTCGTGCTCGGCGGCCTCAGCGCGCTCCATCACCTCGAGCTCGACCTCCTCGAGGTCGCTCTGCCGGCGGGCGAGCGAGACCAGCTCGTGCTGGATGGCCTGCAGGTCCTTGGCGGTGCCGGTACCGGCGTCGAGGCGGGCCTGGTCGCGGGCGGCGCGGTCGCGGACCAGCTGGACGTCGGACTCGGCGCGGGCGACCTCGCGTTGCACGTCGTCGAGCTCGGTGCGCGAGCGCACCAGCTGGTCGTCGATCAGCCGGGCCTTGCCCTCGAGATCCGCCAGCTCGGCGAGCTGCGGGAGGGTGCGCTTGGCGTGCGCGATCTGGTCGAGCCGGGTGTCGACCGCCTGGAGGTCGAGCAGCCGCAGCTGGCGGGTGGGCTCGGCTCTCACGGGGTACCTCTTTCGTCGGCACCGACGACGAACGTCCAGGGGTCGGTGCGCACTGTGCTGATGTGGGTCTCCACCCTAGTGGCGGCGCCGCCGAGCCCCGCGCGCAGCGCCCGCTCCGCGCGGGCCAGCCACACCTGCTCGCTGGCCCAGTGCCCGGCATCGACCAGGTAGGGCGGCCCGCCGCGCGACTCCTCGCGGGCCTCGAGCACGGGATGGTGGCGCAGGTCGGCCGTCACGTAGACGTCGGCACGGGCGGCGCGCACGGCGTCGAGCTGGTCGTCGCCGGCCCCGCCCAGCACCGCCACCCGGCGGACCGCCGCCTCCGGAGGGCCTGCCACCCGGAGGCCCACCGCGGTGGCCGGCAGCCGTGCCGCCAACCCCTCGGCGAAGGCGCGCAGAGGCATCGCTGCCGGCAGGTCGCCCACGCGCCCCAGCGGCCGGTCCTCGACCAGCGCCAGCGGCTCGACGGCATCCAGGCCGCAGGCCTCGGCGAGGGCCACGCAGACCCCCTCGGCCGCGACGTCGGCGTTGGTGTGCGCCACGTAGAGCGCGACGTCGCCGACGACGAGGTCGGTGACGGTCGCACCCTTGGCCGACGTCGTGGCCACCGAGTGCACCCCGCGCAGCAGCAGGGGGTGGTGGGTCAGCAGCAGGTCGGCACCCAGGTCACGGGCCTCGGCGACCACGGCCAGGGTGGGGTCGACGGCCAGGTGGACGCGCCGCACCGGCTGGTCGGGGTCGCCCGTCACGAGCCCCACCCGGTCCCAGGACTGCGCGGTGCCGGGCGGGTAGAGCCGCTCGAGCACGTCGAGCACCTCCCGCAGGGTCAGGGGTGCATCGTCGCTCACGTGGGCCCGGCCGGGATCGAACCGACGACCGACGCGGTGTAAACGCGGCGCTCTACCAGCTGAGCTACAGGCCCTCGGCGGCCCACCCTGCCACGGGCGGATCCGGCCGAGCCGACATTGTGGCAGGTCGGCGTGCTCAGGCCGACAGGCCGGCGGCCTCGAGCCGCAGCCCGCTGAAGTCGCGGGGCTCCCCGGTGCCGTTGACCAGGGTCCACGCGATGCGCCCGTCGCGGCCGACCAGGAAGGTGCCGCGCAGGGCGGCCCCGGTGGTCTCGTCGAGCACGCCGTAGGCCCGCGCGACGCGGCCGTGCGGCCACGCGTCGGACAGCAACGGGAAGAAGTAGCCCTGGATGTCGGCCCAGGCACGTGCGCTGTAGACGGCGTCGCAGGAGATGCAGACGACCTGGAGGTCGTCGCTGACGAAGTGCTCGAGGTGGTCGCGGATCTCGTCGAGCTCGCCGGTGCAGATCCCCGAGAACGCCCACGGGTAGAACACCACGACCACGTTGCGGGTGGCGGTCAGCTCCGAGAGCGAGACGTCGGCGCCGTTCTGGTCCCTGAGGGTGAAGTCGGGCGCGAGGTCTCCCACACCGAGGGGCTGGTCGGGGGCGCTCATGGGACCCATCCTGCCAGGGAAGGGGGGCTCATGACCTCCGCGCCCGCACGGTCAGCGTCGCGCGGCGCTCTTGGGGGCGACCAGCTTGTGGGCGCGCCAGGAGTCGGCCGCGTTGAACGTGCCCGAGAGGTGCAGGCCGGTGACGACCGCCGCCTCGTCGATGTCGCTGGCGTCGACCTCGTCGCCACCGCGCGGGGTCAGCAGGACGACGAAACCGCCCTCCTGGAGGACACCGACCATGTCGACGAGCGCGTCGCCGAGGTCGCCGTCGTCGGGGCGGAACCACAGCAGGACGGCGTCCGCGACGCCGGTGTACTCGTCGTCCTCCATCTCGGCACCACAGGCCTGCTCGACCGCGAGGCGGAAGTCATCGTCGACGTCGGAGTCGTAGCCGAACTCCTGGACCACCTGGTCGGGGGCGAAACCGAGCCGTTCGACGGCGCCGGAGCCCGCCGACCCTGGGTCGACCGGGGGCGGGGCGGGGGTGTTCACGCGACCAAACCTCTCACATCGGATGCCGTGCGGTGCACTAGTCCACCAACGGCGCGCCCCGGTGCGCAACCGGTTCGGCGGGTTCGGTCGGCAGGATGCCGCCGGTCGGCCCCGGCGCGGCGGTGGGCACGGCGCGCCGGGCGTCGCGGGCCCGCGCACCGACCAGGGCGAGGAAGGCCTCGGCGTCCTCGGCGCGCAGGTGCGGCGCCCGCGGCGAGACCGGCCCCGGGGTCGAGACGACACGAGCGGTGGCCAGCCCGAGGCGCATCTGGAGCGGACCCTGGTCGAGGGCGAGCGACTGCACGCGGGCGTGCGGCACGACGACGGCACTGCGCGACCAGCGGCCCGAACGCAGGTGCAGCGCGGTATCGGAGACGGCGTAGCCGCTCCGCCGCCACGACCAGGGGTCGAGGACGCGGGCGGCCCGGGGCGGCCCGACCCAGCCGGGCTCACCGCCCTCCCCCTCGAGCGCGGCGGCGACGTACGGGTCGTCGGGGCGCACGCCCAGGGTGGCCAGCACGCGCAGCGCGTCGTCGAGCGTGCCGACCGGCAGCAGGGTGGTCTGGTCGTCGCCGTCGGCCCCCTCGGAGCGGGCGCCGGCCACGTTGACGCGCACCCGCCACCAGCGGAACGGACGCCACCACAGCGGCTGGAGCACCTCGACCGCCTGCACCCGGTGCAGCGGCACGCTCGAGGCCCGCAGCTCGGTGAGGCCGTGGTGCACCCGCAGCGCGGTGTCGGTGCGCGACAGCGAGAAGTTGCCGTGGACGAGGAGCTCCTTGACCCGCCCCACCGCAAGGCCGAACACCACCGGCACCAGGGCCGGCGCACTGGCCAGCACTCCCGCCCCCAGCTCGAAGACCCCGGCTCCGAGCAGGAGCGCCACCCCGATCAGGCCCAGGACGAGCGTCGCGGGGTGCAGGACGGTGGCGACGAAGAGCCGTCCGTTGGGCACGTCGACCACGGGGACCGGCCCCGCGCCGAGCGGAAGGGCCTCGACCGGCACCGGCCGGCGCTCGTCGGCGCGGCCGGCGAGGTCGAGCAGGTGGGCCCGCACCTCCTCGGCGCGGGCGGCGTCGAGGAAGGCGAGGGTGAGGTGGGAGTCGGACCCACCGGCCGACTGCACGACGACCTGCGACAGGCCCAGCAGCCGCGCGAGCAGCGGCCGGGTGGTCTCGACCGCCTGCACCCGTTCGAGGGGGACCTGCCGGTGCTGGCGGTACAGCACGCCCGAGCGCAGCTCGACCTGCCCGCGCGCCACCCGGAAGCGCGAGAACCGCCAGCTGACCCAGCCGGCGGCCGCCACCGCGGCGATGACCAGCAGCAGCCCGGCGAGCGCCAGCAGCGGGTGGGCGAGGACGGCCGTGGTCTCGTCGGGACCGTCGCCGGAGGCGTCGCTCGCGCTCGTGGGGTCGAACGCGCCCAGCACGCCGTCGACGATGCGGCTCGCGGCGTAGCCGAGCACGGCCAGCAGGACCACCCCGCCCTTGAGCAGCGGAGTGAGCGGATGCAGCCGCTGCCATCCCTCGTCCGCGCCCGGACCGCCCGGAGC
The DNA here is from genome assembly GCF_002846495.1 of Phycicoccus duodecadis. NCBI lineage: Bacteria > Bacillati > Actinomycetota > Actinomycetes > Micrococcales > Intrasporangiaceae > Phycicoccus > Phycicoccus duodecadis. Next base: position 3,336,736 of record NZ_PJNE01000001.1, on the reverse strand, counting down.
GCCCGGCCCGCCCGGAGCCTCCGGCGGCGACGCGTCGGTCACAGGCCGGCCCGCTGGGCCTCGCCCCGCGCGGCGAGCCGGGTGCGCAGGGCCTCCGCCTCGGCGGTCGGCAGCCCGGGCAGCGAGCCGCCGCTCTCGGGCGAGGCCGTGTGGATCTCACACGACGCCAGCCCGAACGCCCGCGCCAGGGGCCCGGACTGGATGTCGACGTACTGGAGGCGCCCGTACGGCACGCTGACCAGGCTGCGGAAGAGCCGGCCCTTGCGGATGACGATCTCGTCGTCGAGCTCGACCCACGAGATGGCCGCCACCTGGCGCCGGACCACCCACACGCCCCATCCGGCCAGGAGCAGCAGCGCCACGGCGCCGAGCCAGACCCACGGGGTGAGGAGCAGCGCCAGACCCACGCAGACCAGGAAGGGAGGCAGGAGCACGACGGCGAGCACGACCAGGCGCACGGTGGCCAGGGCCGGCGACACCGGGCGCCACGAGGGCCCCGCGCCGCGCAGCGTGACCGCCACCGGCTCGGCGGGCGGGCGGTCGGGCGGCACGGACATGACGCCAGTCTGCCCGAGGGCCCCGACCGGCCGCCGGTGCCCGAGGGTGTGTTTGGATTCCCCCATGGGCCGGGTGACGACACGGGTGCCGCGCACGCGCTACGACGTGGTGCGGGGCGACGCCGTGGCGCGCCCCGACACCGTGGCCGTCGAGGAGCCGCTCGAGGTGCGGGTCGACGGCGCCACCGTGACCACCACCATGCGCACCCCCGGCGACGACTTCGACCTCACCCTCGGCCACCTGCTCACCGAGGGGATGATCGCCTCCGCCGCCGACGTGGCGGCGATGATGCACTGCACCGACGTCGGTCCGGACGGCTCCCCGACCTTCAACGTGGTCGAGGCCGCCCTCTCCCCCGGCTCGGCCCTGCTGCGCCCGGCGCGAGAGCGCACCCAGGCCATGACCAGCGCCTGCGGGGTGTGCGGCTCGGCCTCGGTCGACGCCGTGCGCACCGCCGGCCGCTTCGACGTCGCGAGCGACCCCGCGACCTTCGACCCCGCCGTCGTCGCCGCCCTCCCCGAGGCGCTGCGCACCCACCAGGCCGGTTTCGAGCGCACCGGGGGGATGCACGCCGCCGGGATCGCCGCCGCCGACGGGGCCCTCCTCGCGGTGCGCGAGGACGTCGGGCGGCACAACGCCGTCGACAAGGTGGTCGGCGCGGTCTCCCGCGAGCGCGAGCTGCCGCTGGCCGGCACCGTGCTCGCGGTCAGCGCCCGCGCCAGCTTCGAGATCGTGCAGAAGGCGGCCGTCGCGGGCATCCCGGCCGTCGTCGCCGTGGGCGCCCCCACCTCGCTGGCCGTCGAGCTCGCCACCGAGCTCGGCATCACCCTCGTGGCGTTCACGCGGGCCCCCCGGTTCTCGGTCTACGCCCGCGCCGACCGCCTGGCCTGAGGGGCGCGGGCACCCGACCCTCGACCCGTACCGTCCAGTAACCCGGGCCGGATTGTGACGCAGCCGCGTCGGGGTGAAGGATGGGAACGTCGGCTCCCGACCGGGGCGCGGCCATCGACCGGTGAAAGGACGAGCGCGTGGCACTCCACGAAGACGTCGGCCCCATCCTCAACGGCATCCCCACCCACCTGCCGGACATCGACCCGAGCGAGACCGACGAGTGGCTCGAGAGCCTCGACGCCGTCATCGACGGGCCGGGCCGGACGCGGGCGCGGTACCTGATGCTGCGCCTCCTCGAGCGGGCCCGCGCCATGCAGGTCGGCGTGCCGTCGCTGACGACCACCGACTACGTCAACACCATCAGCCCCGAGCAGGAGCCGTGGTTCCCCGGCGACGAGGACACCGAGCGCCGCTTCCGCGCCCTCCTGCGCTGGAACGCCGCCATGGTCGTGCACCGCGCGCAGCGCCCCGGCATCGGGGTCGGCGGCCACATCTCGACCTACGCCTCGGCCGCGACGCTCTACGAGGTGGGCATGAACCACTTCTTCCGCGGCAAGGACCACCCCGGCGGCGGCGACCACATCTACTTCCAGGGTCACGCCTCGCCCGGGATGTACGCGCGCGCCTACCTCGAGGGCCGCATCTCCGAGGACCGCCTCGACGGTTTCCGGCAGGAGAAGAGCCACCTCGTCGACGGCGAGCCGCTCGCGCTGCCCAGCTACCCCCACCCGCGCCTGATGCCGGACTTCTGGGAGTTCCCCACGGTGTCGATGGGCCTGGGCCCGATGAACGCGATCTACCAGGCGCAGTTCGACAAGTACCTGCACAACCGCGGCATCAAGGACACCAGCGACCAGCACACCTGGGCCTTCCTCGGCGACGGCGAGATGGACGAGCCCGAGTCACGCGGCCTGCTCCAGCTCGCGGCGCAAGAGGAGCTCGACAACCTCACCTTCGTCATCAACTGCAACCTCCAGCGCCTCGACGGCCCGGTGCGCGGCAACGGCAAGATCATCCAGGAGCTCGAGGCGTTCTTCCGTGGCGCCGGCTGGAACGTCATCAAGGTCGTCTGGGGCCGCGGCTGGGACCCGCTGCTGGCGGCCGACGGTGACGGCGCCCTGGTGCACCTGATGAACAGCACCTCCGACGGCGACTACCAGACCTTCCGCGCCAACGACGGCAAGTACGTGCGCGACCACTTCTTCGGCCGCGACCCGCGCACCCGCAAGATGGTCGAGGACTGGTCCGACGACGACGTCTGGTGGAAGCTCAAGCGCGGCGGCCACGACTACCGCAAGGTCTATGCGGCGTACAAGGCGGCGCTGGGCCACACCGGCCAGCCCACCGTCATCCTCGCCAAGACCATCAAGGGCTACGGCCTCGGTCGCAGCTTCGCGGGGCGCAACTCGACGCACCAGATGAAGAAGTTCACCCTCGACGACCTCAAGGGGCTGCGCGACTCCCTGGCCATCCCGGTCACCGACGCCCAGCTCGAGGCCGACCCGTACAACGCGCCGTACTACCACCCCGGCGCCGACGACCCGGTGATCCAGTACGCCCTCGAGCGGCGCGCGAAGCTCGGCGGCGGCCTGCCCGAGCGCCGCACGACCCACATCCCCATCCACCTGCCCGACGACGCCGCCTACGCGCAGGTCAAGAAGGGCTCGGGGAAGCAGGAGATCGCCACCACGATGGCGTTCGTGCGTCTGCTGAAGGACCTCATGCGCGACAAGGAGTTCGGCAACCGCATCGTGCCGATCATCCCCGACGAGGCGCGCACCTTCGGGATGGACAGCTTCTTCTCGACCATCAAGATCTACAACCCGCACGGCCAGCGCTACACCCCGGTCGACGCCGACCTGATGCTGGCCTACCGCGAGGCCAAGGACGGCCACATCCTCCACCTCGGCATCAACGAGGCCGGCTCGATGGCGGCCTTCACCGCGGTGGGCTCGAGCTACGCCACCCACGGCGAGCCGATGATCCCGATCTACGTCTTCTACTCGATGTTCGGCTTCCAGCGCACCGGTGACTCGGTGTGGGCCGCGGCCGACCAGATGACGCGCGGGTTCCTCATCGGGGCCACCGCGGGGCGCACCACGCTCACCGGCGAGGGCCTGCAGCACGCCGACGGGCACAGCCCCCTGCTGGCGTCGACCAACCCGGCGGTCGTGCACTACGACCCGGCCTTCGCCTACGAGATCGCCCACATCGTGCAGGACGGCCTGCACCGGATGTACGGCACCGACGAGTCGATGACCGAGGCCGAGCGCAACCTCATCTACTACCTCACCGTCTACAACGAGCCGATGCGCCAGCCGGCCGAGCCCGAGAACCTCGACCGCGAGGGGCTGCTCAAGGGCATGTACCTCTTCGACAGCGGCTCGACCGAAGGCCTGTCCGACGACGCCCCGCGCGTGCAGCTGCTGGCATCGGGCGTCGGGATGCCGTGGGCCCTCGAGGCCCAGGAGCTGCTGCGCAACGACTGGAACGTCGTCGCCGACGTCTGGTCCGTCACGTCGTGGAACGAGCTGCGCCGCGACGGGCTCCGCTGCGACGAGGCCGCGTTCCTGCACCCCGAGTCCGAGGCGCCCACCCCGTGGGTCACCTCGCAGCTCGCGGGCCGCAAGGGCCCGGTCATCGCCGTGTCCGACTACATGCGGGCCGTGCAGGACCAGATCCGGCAGTGGGTGCCGGGCGACTTCCACTCCCTCGGCGCCGACGGGTTCGGGTTCTCCGACACCCGCCCGGCCGCGCGGCGCTTCTTCCACATCGACGGGCCGTCGATGGCGGTGCGGGCCCTCCAGGCCCTGGCCGAGCGCGGCGAGATCGACCGCTCGGTGCCGCTCGAGGCGGCGCGCCGCTACCGGCTGCACGACGTGACCGCCGGCCGCTCGGGCAACGAGGGCGGCGACAGCTGAGGATGATCGCCGCCTTCAGCATCGCCCCCGCCTCCCCCGACGACACCGGGTCCTACGCGGCCGCGGTCGCCGAGGCCGTCGGCATCGTCCGCGCCAGCGGCCTGCCGCACGAGACCAACGCGATGTTCACCAACCTCGAGGGTGAGTGGGACGAGGTGTTCGGCGTGCTGAAGCAGTGCGTCGACGCCATGACCGCGCGCCACCCGCGGGTGTCGCTGGTCGTCAAGTGCGACATCCGCCCGGGGCACACCGGGATGCTGACGTCCAAGGTCGAGCGCGTCGACGAGATCCTCGGCGACGCCTGACCCGACCCCGGGGTGCGACCCCGACCCCCGGGTACGACGACGGGCCCCGGACGCACAGTGCGTCCGGGGCCCGTCGCGTGAGCCGGTGGGTCCGAGGACCCGCTGGGTCAGCGCACGTCGTACCGGTCGAGGTCCATGACGTGGCTCCACGCCGCGACGAAGTCGGCGACGAACGTGTCCTTCGCGTCGTCGGCCGCGTACACCTCGGCCACCGCGCGCAGCTCGGAGTTCGAGCCGAACACGAGGTCGTTGCGGGTGCCGGTCCAGCGGGCCTGGCCGCTGGCGCGGTCGACGGCCTCGAAGGTCGTCTCGTCCTCGCCGGTGCGGTGCCACTCGACGCCCATGTCGAGCAGGTTGACGAAGAAGTCGTTCGTCAGCTGCCCGGGACGCTCGGTGAGGACGCCGTACGCGCTGCCCTGGTGGTTGGCCCCGAGCACCCGCAGGCCCGCCACCAGGACGGCCATCTGCGGGGCGCTCAGCGCCAGCAGGTTGGCGCGGTCGACGAGGTGGTACTCGGCCGGGAGGCGGGTGCCGCCCTTGCCGAGGTAGTTGCGGAACCCGTCGGCGGCCGGCTCGAGCCACGCAAAGGACTCGACGTCGGTCTTGTCCTGCGTGGCGTCGGTCCGGCCCACGGTGACCGGCACCGAGACCGAGTGCCCGGCGTCGCGGGCGGCCTTCTCGACCGCCGCGGCGCCGCCGATGACGACGAGGTCGGCGAACGAGACCCGCTTGCCACCGGTCTGGGCGGCGTTGAAGGCCTCCTGGACGCCCTCGAGCGCCGAGACGACCGGCGCCAGGCGGCCGGGCTCGTTGACGTCCCACGACCGCTGCGGCTCGAGGCGGATGCGGCCGCCGTTGGCACCGCCGCGCTTGTCGCTGGCGCGGAACGACGAGGCCGAGGCCCAGGCCGTCCAGACCAGGTCGGCCACCGAGACCCCGGTGGCGAGCACCTGCTCCTTGAGCGCCTGCACGTCGTCGTGCGTGACGAGCTCGTGGTCGACGGCCGGCACCGGGTCCTGCCAGAGCAGCTCCTCGGACGGGACCTCCGGGCCGAGGTAGCGCTGGATCGGGCCCATGTCGCGGTGGGTCAGCTTGAACCACGACCGCGCGAAGGCGTCGGCGAACTCGTCGGGGTTCTCGAGGAAGCGGCGCGAGATCTCGCCGTAGACCGGGTCGAAGCGCAGCGCCAGGTCGGTCGTCAGCATGGTGGGCTGGCGGCGCGGCGAGTCCGGCGACGGGCCGGGCACGGTGTCGGCGCCGCCGTTGTCGACGGGCCGCCACTGCCAGGCACCGGCAGGGCTCTTGTACACCTCCCACTCGAAGCCGAAGAGGTTCTCGAAGTAGAGGTTGCTCCACTCGGTGGGGCGCTGGGTCCAGGTGACCTCGAGGCCGCTGGTGATGGCGTCGGCGCCCTTGCCGGAGCCGTAGCCGTTCTTCCAGCCGAAGCCCATCTGCTCCAGGGGGGCGCCCTCGGGCTCGGGCCCGACGTTGACCTCCGGGTCGGCCGCACCGTGGGTCTTGCCGAAGGTGTGACCGCCGGCGATCAGGGCCACGGTCTCCTCGTCGTTCATCGCCATCCGGCCGAAGGTCTCGCGGATGTCGCGGGCCGCCATCAGCGGGTCGGGGTTGCCGTTGGGGCCCTCGGGGTTGACGTAGATCAGACCCATCTGCACGGCGGCGAGCGGGCTCTGCAGCTCACGGTCGCCGGTGTAGCGCTCGTCGCCGAGCCACTCGCGCTCGGGGCCCCAGTAGACGTCCTGGTCGGGCTCGTAGACGTCGGCGCGACCGCCGGCGTAGCCGAAGGGCTCGAAGCCCATCGACTCCAGCGCCACGTTGCCGGCGAGGACGATGAGGTCGGCCCACGAGATGTTGCGGCCGTACTTCTGCTTGACGGGCCACAGCAGGCGGCGGGCCTTGTCGAGGTTGCCGTTGTCGGGCCAGGAGTTCAGCGGGGCGAAGCGCTGCATCCCGGCGCCGGCGCCACCGCGGCCGTCCTGCACCCGGTAGGTCCCGGCGCTGTGCCACGCCATCCGGACCATCAGGCCGCCGTAGTGGCCGAAGTCGGCCGGCCACCAGTCCTGCGAGGTCGTCATGAGCTCGGTGAGGTCGGCCTTGACCGCCGCGAGGTCGAGGTTGCCGAAGGCCTCGGCGTAGTCGAAGTCCCCGCCCAGCGGGTTCGCGACCGGGGAGTTCTTGCGCAGGACGGCGAGGTTCAGCTGCCCCGGCCACCACTCGCGGTTCGTACCGCCGGCGACGGGCTCGGGGAAGTGGCCGTCGTGGGCCACCGGGCACCCGGACGACGATGCCTGGGCGACCTCCTCGTCCTCGTTCATGTCGCCGACCTTGGCGTCGTGCTCGACCATGGGTGTCCTTCCGTGGGGTGGTGGGGAACTCAGGAAACAGGGACGGCCGCGCACCGCGGGCACAGCCCCCGGTACACGACCTCGGCCTCGTCGATCTCGAAGCCGTGGTTCTCGGCGGCGGTGAGGCACGGGGCCTCACCGACGGCGCAGTCGACGTCGGCGATGGTCCCGCAGGACCGGCACACGACGTGGTGGTGGTTGTCCCCGACCCGCGCCTCGTAGCGGGCGAGCGAGCCGGGGGGCTGGATGCGGCGGATGAGCCCGGCGTCGGTGAGGGCCCGCAGCACGTCGTACACGGCCTGGTGCGAGACCTGCCCGAGGTCGCGCCGGACCGCCGTCATGATGGCCTCGGTGTCGGCGTGGGGATGGTCGTGCACGGCCCCGAGCACGGCCAGCCGGGGGCGGGTGACGCGCAGGGCGGCGTCGCGCAGCATCCGGTCGTAGCGGGCCTCGGTCGACATCCCCTCAGCATGCCGCCTGTTCTGGAACAGGTCAAGAAATGGTGATGAACGGCGCGTGGCGGCGGCACCCACGGCGAGGGTCGGCCGATTCGCTGAATATTCCGAGTCCTGCATATACTTGCATCGTGTCCAAGGTCCTCACGTCCCTGCCCGTCGGCGAGCGCGTCGGCATCGCCTTCTCCGGAGGTCTCGACACCTCCGTGGCCGTCGCGTGGATGCGCGAGAAGGGGGCCGTGCCCTGCACCTACACGGCCGACCTCGGCCAGTACGACGAGCCCGAGATCGAGACGGTGCCCGACCGGGCCGGGCAGTACGGCGCCGAGGTCGCGCGCCTGGTCGACTGCCGCAGCGCGCTGGTCGAGGAGGGGTTCTCGGCGCTGGCCTGCGGTGCCTTCCACATCCGCACCGGGGGCCGCACCTACTTCAACACCACCCCCCTGGGCCGCGCCGTCACCGGCACGCTGCTGGTGCGGGCCATGCAGGCCGACGACGTCGAGATCTGGGGCGACGGCTCGACGTTCAAGGGCAACGACATCGAGCGGTTCTACCGCTACGGCCTGCTCGCCAACCCGAACCTGCGCATCTACAAGCCGTGGCTCGACGCCGCGTTCGTGACCGAGCTCGGGGGCCGGCACGAGATGAGCGCCTGGCTCACCGAGCGCGACCTGCCATACCGCTCGAGCCAGGAGAAGGCCTACTCGACCGACGCCAACATCTGGGGCGCCACCCACGAGGCCAAGACCCTCGAGCACCTGGACGAGTCGATGGAGGTCGTGGAGCCGATCATGGGCGTCCGCTTCTGGGACCCGAGCGTGGTCATCGAGACCGAGGACGTCACGGTCCGCTTCGCCCAGGGCCGCCCGGTGGCGATCAACGGGCACGAGCTCGAACCGGTGGCACTGGTCGACGAGGCCAACCGCGTCGGGGGCCGGCACGGCCTCGGCATGTCGGACCAGATCGAGAACCGGATCATCGAGGCCAAGTCGCGCGGCATCTACGAGGCCCCCGGCATGGCCCTGCTGCACATCGCCTACGAGCGCCTGCTCAACGCCGTGCACAACGAGGACACGATCGCGAGCTACCACCAGGAGGGGCGCCGCCTCGGCCGGCTGCTGTACGAGGGCCGCTGGCTCGACCCGCAGAGCCTGATGCTGCGCGAGGCCATCCAGCGCTGGATCGCCTCGGTCGTCACCGGCGAGGTCACCCTGCGGCTGCGGCGCGGCGAGGACTACTCGATCATCGACACCCGCGGCGAGAACTTCAGCTACCACCCCGACAAGCTCTCGATGGAGCGCGTCGAGAACGCGGCCTTCGGCCCCACCGACCGCATCGGCCAGCTGACGATGCGCAACCTCGACATCGCCGACAGCCGCGCCAAGCTCGAGCTCTACGCCAGCCAGCCGGTCGACCAGGGGCAGCTCCTCGTCGAGAACGGCACCCTGTTCGGCGAGCTCCCCGCGGGCGGCTACGACCGCATCACCGACAACCCGGCGGCCGAGGACGCGCAGGACCGGGCCCTCGACCACGCGGCGATGGAGTCGGGCACCGACTGACCCGCTGAGCCCGCGCTTGTCCGGCCCGCACAAATACACTGGCCGGATGAGCCCCGCCCCCACCCGGCCCTCCGAGGAGACCCGCACCCGGGTCGTCCGGGCCGCGGGCGATCTCGGGGCGGCCGCCGTGCGGCAGATGGAGGCCGACCACGCCTGGTTCCGGTCGCTGTCGGCCGAGGACCGTTCGTGGGTCGGGCTGGTGGCGCAGGCCGGCATCTCGAGCTTCCTGGAGTGGTTCGGCGGCGACCAGAGCCGGGCCGCGGTGCTGGCCGACGTCTTCGGCACCGCACCGCGCGAGCTCACCCGCTCGATCAGCCTGGCGCAGACCCTCGACCTCATCCGCACCGTCATCGCCGTGGTCGAGCGCGACATCTCGGGCCTGGCCGCCCCCGGTGAGGAGGACCTGGCCCGCGAGGCCGTCCTGCGCTACAGCCGCGAGGTCGCGTTCGCCGCCGCCGAGGTGTACGCCGAGGCCGCCGAGGCCCGTGGCGCCTGGGACGCGCGCCTGGAGTCGCTCGTGGTCGACGCCGTCATCCGCGGCGAGGCCGACGACTCGATGCAGTCGCGCGCGGCCGCCCTCGGCTGGGGGGCGGTCTCGTCGGTCGCCGTCGTCGTGGGGTCCACCCCGCCCGGCGCCACCGGCAGCGTGCTCGGGGAGCTGCACCGCACCGCCCGGCGCGTGGGCTCCGAGCTGCTGGTGGCCGTGCACGGGCCGCGGGTGGTCTGCATCGCGGGCAGCGTGGCCGACCCGATGGCCCTGGCCACGGCGCTCGACCCGCACCTCGGCGCCGGCCCGCTGGTCGTCGGGCCCACCGTGCCGCACCTGTTCGCCGCCGGGCGCAGCGCCCGGGCCGCGATCTCGGGCCACACCGCGGCGCCCGCGTGGCCCGAGGCCCCGCGCCCGGTGGCGGCCGACGACCTGCTGGCCGAGCGGGCGCTGCTCGGCGACATGCCGGCCCGCAACGCCCTGCGGGCCCGGATCATCGCGCCGCTGGCCGACGCCGGCGGCGGCTCGCTGCTCGACACCGCCGCGGCCTGGCTCGACCGCGGGCTGGGCGTCGAGGGCACCGCCCGGCACCTCATCGTGCATCCCAACACGGTGCGCTACCGGCTGGCCGGCATCGAGAAGGCCACCGGCTACGACCTGGCCGACGCCCACGACGCCCAGACGGTGCGGATCGCCCTGGCCATGCACCGCCTCGGCCCGGTCGCCCGCGTCGCCACCGCGCGCTGACCCCGCTCAGCCATTTGTGGGAACCCCACAGAACGGGCCGGTCAGGTTCGTCCCCCTTCGTCACGGTTCGGTCACGGCCGGCACGCCACGCTGGAGGGGTGATCGTCATCGTCTGCCCCGGCCAGGGGTCCCAGACCCCCGGCTTCCTCAGCCCGTGGCTCGAGCTCCCCGGCACCCGTGAGCATCTGGGCGCCCTCGCCGACGCCGCGCAGGTCGACCTCGTCGCCCACGGCACCACGTCCGACGAGGAGACCATCAAGGACACCGCGGTCGCCCAGCCGCTGCTGGTCGGGGCCGGGCTGCTCACGCTGCGGGCCCTCGGCGGCCCGGCCGGCGCCGGTGCCCTCTCCGGCCACTCGGTCGGAGAGATCACCGCCGCCGCGGGGGCGGGCGTCCTGGCCGAGGACGACGCGATGCGCCTGGTCGCCCTGCGCGGACGCGGGATGGCCGAGGCCAGCGCCGCCACTCCCACCGGGATGAGCGCGGTGCTGGGCGGCGATCCCGACGAGGTACTGGCCGCCGTCGCGTCGCACGGTCTCACCCCCGCCAACGTCAACGGCGCGGGCCAGGTCGTGGCCGCCGGCGCGCTCGACGCCCTCGCGGCCCTGGCCGCCGAGCCCCCCACCCGCGCCCGGGTCATCCCGCTGAAGGTGGCCGGCGCCTTCCACACCTCCTACATGCAGCCGGCCGTCGACGCGCTGGCGGCGGCCGCGGCCGGCCTCTCCCCCGCCGACGCCACCGTGCCGCTGGTCAGCAACCGCGACGGTGAGATCGTCACCGACGGCCGCGAGGTGCTCAACCGGCTCGTCGCCCAGGTCTCGAACCCCGTCCGCTGGGACCTGTGCATGGAGCGGTTCGCCACCCTCGGCGTCACCGCCCTCATCGAGCTCGCCCCCGCGGGCACCCTCGTGGGCCTGGCCAAGCGGGCCCTCAAGGGTGTCGAGCTCTTGGCCCTGAAGTCCCCCGACGACCTCGAGGCCGCCCGCACCCTCGTCCAGGAGCACTCCGCATGACCGTCACCTCCAAGGGCTTCGCCGACCGGCTGACCGCGCGCCCCGTCACGCACTCGCGGATCACCGGCATCGGCGGCTACCGGCCGCGCCGGGTCGTCCCCAACAGCGAGCTGGTCGAGCGCATCGACTCCTCTGACGAGTGGATCCGCGAGCGCAGCGGCATCATCGAGCGCCGTTTCGCCGGCGAGGGCGAGTCGGTGATCGACATGTCCGTCTTCGCGGCCACGCCGGCGCTCGAGATGGCGGGGGTCGCGCCCGAGGACATCGACGTCGTCCTGCTCGCCACCGTGAGCTGGCCGTACCAGACCCCGGCCGCGGCCCCGATGCTCGCCGAGCGGCTCGGCACCAAGGGCGCGGCCTTCGACATCTCGGCCGCCTGCGCCGGGTACTGCCACGGCATCGCCGTCGCCTCCGACCTCGTGCGCACCGGCACAGCCCGCCACGTCCTGGTCGTGGGCGTCGAGCGGCTCTCCGACTTCACCTCCCTCGACGACCGCGGCACCGCCTTCATCTTCGCCGACGGTGCGGGCGCGGCCGTGGTCAGCCAGAGCGACACCGTCGGCATCGCACCGACGGTGTGGGGCTCCGACGGCGCCAACTGGGAGGCGATCTCGCAGACCGAGTCCTGGATCGACGTGCACCGCAAGGGCCTGGAGTGGCCGCACATCGGGATGGCGGGCCAGACCGTGTTCCGCTGGGCGGTGTGGGGCATGGCGCCGGTGGCCCAGCAGGCGCTCGACGTGGCGGGCATCACCGCCGACCAGCTCGACGCCTTCATCCCGCACCAGGCCAACGTGCGCATCATCGACGCGATGGCCAAGAAGCTGAACATGCCGGCCGACATCCCCATCGCCCGCGACATCGCGTACACCGGCAACACCTCGGCGGCCTCGGTGCCGCTGGCGATGGAGCGGATGGTGCGCCAGGGCGAGATCCCCAGCGGCGGCCTGGCCCTCCAGATCGGCTTCGGCGCGGGCCTGTCCTACGCCGCGCAGGTCGTCGTCATCCCCTAGGCGACGCCCCACCCACTCCCGTGGGCCCACGGGTCATCCGGGCCGAGCAGCACCGCATCCCCCACAGAAGGAGAGAGCAATGGCAGACCAGCAGGAGATCCTCAGCGGCCTCGCCGAGATCGTCAACGAGGAGACCGGGCTCGACCCGGCCGAGGTCCAGATGGACAAGTCCTTCACCGACGACCTCGACATCGACTCCCTCTCGATGATGACGATCGTCGTCAACGCCGAGGAGAAGTTCGGTGTGCGCATCCCCGACGACGAGGTCAAGAACCTCACCACCGTCGGCGACGCCGTCACCTTCATCCAGAACAACCAGGGCTGACGCCCGGCCGTCGCCCCCGGTAGCGTCCCCTCCACGGGGCGCCCGGGGGTGACCCCGGCGGGCGATCCCCGCCACGACCACCTGAGGAGCAGCTGACCCATGAGCGAGCGTCGCGTCGTCGTCACCGGACTCGGTGCCACCACCCCACTCGGCGGCACCATCGCCGAGACGTGGGAGGGCATCCTCGCCGGCCGGTCCGGCGCCAAGCCCCTGGACCAGGAGATGCTCGACCGCTACGAGCTGCCCGTCCACTTCGCCTGCACCATCGCGCAGGACCCGTCCGAGGTCCTCACCAAGGTGCAGATCCGGCGGATGGACCCCAGCGCCCAGTACGCGGTCATCGCCTCGCTCGCCGCCATGGAGGACGCCGGCTCCCCCGAGGTCGACCCCGAGCGGCTCGGCGTCGCGATCGGCACCGGCATCGGTGGGGTCTGGACCCTGCTCGACCAGTGGGACAACCTGCGCGAGAAGGGCGTGCGGCGGGTCTTCCCGCTCGCGGTCCCCATGCTCATGCCCAACACCTCGGCCGGCAACGTGTCGCTGCTGCTCGGCGCCCGCGCCGGCGCGCACACCACGGTCTCGGCCTGCGCCTCCGGCGCCGAGTCGATGGGCACCGGCTACGACATGATCCGCGGCGGCCGCGCCGACATGGTGGTGGCCGGCGGCACCGAGTGCGCCACCCACCCCATCTGCTTCGCCGGGTTCTCCCAGATGCAGGCGCTCTCGACCCGCAACGACGACCCCACGGCCGCCTCCCGCCCCTACGACACCGGGCGCGACGGCTTCGTCATGGGTGAAGGCGCCGCCGTGATGGTCCTCGAGGAGTACGAGCACGCCAAGGCCCGCGGTGCCCGCATCTACGCCGAGTTCGCCTCGATCGGGATGTCGGCCGACGCGCACCACATCACCGCCCCCGAGCCCGAGGGCGCGGGCGCCAGCCGCGCCATGCGCGAGGCCGTCGAGCGGGCCGGGCTCACCGCTGCCGACATCGTGCACATCAACGCCCACGCCACCTCGACACCGGTCGGCGACGTGGCCGAGGCCAACGCGATCCGCCGCGCCTTCGGTGACGCGGTCGACGGGATGCCGGTGAGCGCCACCAAGTCGATGACCGGGCACCTGCTGGGTGCGGCCGGGGCCCTCGAGGGGCTGCTCACCGTGCTGGCGGTGCACCACCGCACGGCGCCCGCGGCCATCAACATCGACGACCTCGACCCGGCGATCGACCTCGACGTCATCCGCGATGAGCACCGGGCGCTGCCGAGAGGCGACATCGCGGCCCTGAACAACTCGTTCGGGTTCGGCGGCCACAACGTCGCTCTCGTCATCAAGAGCCTCTGACCGTCCGTCCGGGCGGATCCGGGCCCTCGACGGCTCCCCTCGGCTAGCGTGACCGCGTGGACGCCCCCTCGGAGGTCACCGCCCGCGAGCCGGTCGTGACGCAGTACGCGGCCAGCCCGGCAGTGGCCGAACGGGAAGCCGACGCGCTGGCGCGCTGGCTGGCCCGTCGTCCCGGACGCCGCGCCCGGCTCGCCCGGCAGGTGGTGCTGGTCACCGTCGGTCTCGCCCTCGTCGCCGGCGGAGTGGTCCTCGGGGGTGGCGCAGACCCGGCCCCCACGGCCGCGATGTTCGCCGCCGCCGCCATGGCCTACGCCCTGCTCGCGGTCCTCGCGGGCCCACGGGCCCTGCGGCGCCGCTGCCGCCGCCTGTTCGGGGCCCGGGTGGTGCCGGGGTCCGTGGTGACCGCCACGTTCGACAGCGCGCGGGTCGAGGTCGACACGTCGTCGGCGACGCACCGGATCGACCTCGACACCGTGGTCGCGGCCACCTGGGTCGGGCGCGACCTCGTGGTGGAGTGCCCGGGGTCGATGTGGATGGTCCTGCCGGGCGAGCTTCTCAGCGACAGCGCGGTCGCGGTGCTCTCCGGGGCTCTCGGCCCACGACTGCGCATGCTCCCCTGATCGGCGACGCCGGAGCGGTCCGCCGGCGACCGGCGCCGGCCGGTCAGCCGACCTGGTGCAGCCAGCGCACGGGAGCGCCGTCGCCGGCGTAGCGGAACGGCTCGAGCTCGTCGTCCCACTCGAGGCCGAGGAGCTCCTCGATCATCTCGCGCATCGCCTCGGGGCTGCCCTGGCTGAGGACCACGACCTCGCGGAGGCGGTCCTCGTTGACGACGGCGTCGCCGTTGGCGGAGGTCCAGGTGTGGTGGATGCCGAGCCGGGGGGTGTGCGACCAGCGCGAGCCGTCGCACCCGGGGCTGGGCTCCTCGGTGACCTCGTAGCGCAGGTGCTCCCAGCCGCGCAAGGCCGACGCCAGGCGCGCGCCGGTGCCGGACTCGGAGGCCCAGCTGAGCTCGGTGCGGACGAGCCCCGGGGCGGCGGGCTGCTCGGTCCACTGCACGGTGACACCGGCGCCGAGGACTCCCTCGAGCGCCCAGATGATGTGCGGGCAGAGCGCCTTGGGCGTGGAGTGGATGTAGACCACCCCACGCGTTGCGGTGCGCGGCATCGCGACAGACATCCTGGCCTCCTTCACGTGCGGTGGACGTCTTCCCCAACGCCAGTGCTCGTGGTCGGCCGGTCGTGTGCTGCCGGTGTTCGTGTGCGGGCACGCTCGGGTGCCGTTGTGCGTCACATCATGCACCACCGGGCTCACAGACACCAGCCTTCACAGCGATCCCGCCGGATGGCGCCGCGCCCGCGGCGATAGGCTCGCCGGGCCGCGGCGCCGTCCGTGGCCGCGGGGCGTTAGCTCAGTCGGTCAGAGCAGCGGACTCATAATCCGTCGGTCGTCGGTTCAAGCCCGACACGCCCCACCAGACGTTTACGCAGGTCAGCGCTGCCACGACGCCGCTGCCAACATCGTGATGCGACCTCTCCCGGCCCGATGTGGCGCGTTCGTGGCACAAGATCGTCCAACGCGTCCGCCACGCCGTCGAGCTCGTCGCCGAACAGCCCGGCGTAGATGTCCAGCGTCATCGCGGCGGAGGCGTGACCCAGCATGCGCTGGACGGCCTTGACGTTCGCCCCGGCGGCGAGGGCCCGGGCGGTGGCATGCAGCCGCCGCAGGTGGGGGTTGTCCCGGGACTCGGTGTCGAGCGGACCGACCCGAATCGCGCTCGTGGGCGTGCTGTTCACGGCTACCATCTCCGAACAGCCCCGCGCGGGCCATCTCATCCATCTGGGGGAACTCCATGCTTCGTGGTGCCTTGAGTGCCGTGACCGTGAGCGTGGTGCCGGCCGCCCTCATGGTGATGCCGGCCGCCGCGCATGCCGCTCCCGGCGCCCTCCCCTCGCCGGCGACAGCGGTCAGCGCGCTTCGGGTGCCGGGGGGTGGGGTCGACCTGAGCTGGGACCTCCCGACCGACTACGGCGACGGCGGTCTCACCGGTTTCGTGGTGCACCGGTCGTCGGCCGGCATGGACACCAGCTACTCCGTGCCCTTCTCGGTGTCCCTGTCGTGGTCGGAGCCGGATGCGCCGCCGGACGCCACGTACGCGGTGTCGGCGGTGACCACGGTGGGCGAGGGTGACGCAGGAACCCCCGTGGCGCAGACTCCGGTCAGTGAGTCCCTGATCGCCGCGGCTGCAGATCGCGACGGCGGCCCGGTGCGGATGACTGAGTGGGCCCTTCCCCAACCGGTCGCGAGTGTCTCGAGGCCCGCCGGCCCGGGTCAGAGCGACGCCTCAATGGGCCTGGCGCTGTCTCCCGACGGCAGGATGCTCCTCTCGACCCGGCCGACCTCCGGAGGTTGGCAGCTGTGGTCCGAGCCCGTCGACCGCTCCACGCCTCCGGTCCTGCTGTGGGCCACCGCGGCCGTGCTCGACCACCCGGCCTGGTCACCGGACGGGACCCGGGTGGCGGTCGGTACCCAGGCCTCGGTCCCCTCGACCTTCGTCCTGCCCGCGACGGGTGGGACACCGACCCGGGAGATCCCCGGGACCACCGATCCCTCGTGGATGCCCGACAGCAGGACGCTCGTCGTCAACCACAAGACGGGAGGTCTGGGGCTGCCGCTGGCGCTGGTCGACGCGACGTCCGGTGTCCAGATCGGGTCGCTGGCCGGGACGGACGGGGCGATCCGCCCCGAGGTGTCGCCGGGGGGACGCTGGATCGCGTTCACCCGCCTGTACACGGACGACGTCCTGGCGCGCGGGACCTACGTGATGTCCGCGTCCGGCGGAGTGGCGCGCGCCGTGCCCGACGACACCGTGGCCTACGACGTGACCTGGTCCCCTCGCGGCGACGAGCTCGGCATGGTCCTCTCCGGCCCGGCCTTCCCCAGCAGCGTCTACAGGTCGACGATCGGCGTCGACGGAACCCCGTCGGCACGCTCCGCCGACCTGGGCGCCCGCGTCTACCAGAATCTCCAACGCGCGGCCTGGGCCGGCGCGAGAGTGGCCATCGGCCCGACGCCGACGACCACCGGCCCCAGCAGCGCCCTGCCGCTCGACGTCTCCGCCCTCCCGGCAGGCACCACCCTGACCTGCGCCGTCGACGCGGCGGCCGCGGCTTCCTGTGACGGCGCGTACCATGCCGGAACCCTGCCGTCGGGACGGCACCTCCTGGTCGTCCGCTCCCACGAGCCCAGCGGCCGGGAGACCGTCGCCGCCAGGACCTTCACCCACGACAGCACCGCTCCGCTCCTGCGCCTCGTCTCCCCCGTCGTGGCCGTTGCCCTGACGCCGACGCTGGCCGCGTCGTACTCCGCGACCGACCCCTCCGGTGTCGCGAGCTACGACGTCAGGTTCCGCCGGGCCCCGCGCAGCGGCCTCTTCGGCGGGTACGGCACCGTGGCGAACGGCACCACGTCGACCCGGGTGAACGTGCCCCTTGCGGTGGGATACCAGACGTGCTGGTCGGTGCGGGCTCGCGACCGGATGGGGAACACCTCGGCCTGGAGCGCTCAGAGATGCACCGTGCGCCCGCTCGACGACCGCTCCCTGACCCGGGCGACAGCAGGGTGGACGCAGCAGAACACCAGCTCCTCGTACCTCGGCACGAACACCTACTCGACCCGCTCGGGCGCTCGGCTCACCCTGGCGTCGGTGAGTGCGCGCCAGGTTTACCTGGTGGCGACGCGATGCTCCACGTGCGGCGTCGCCACGGTGTACATCGGCTCCACCAAGATCGGGTCGGTCTCCCTCGCGTCCTCGACGACCCGGCGACAGAGCGTCCTCGCCCTGCCCGTCACCTCGCTGCGCAGCGGGACGCTCTCCGTCGTGGTGACCTCCGCGACCGGGAAGCTGGTCCAGATCGACGGCGTCGCCGTGCGGACCCTCTAGGTGTCCTCGGTCGGGACGTTGGTGACCGGCAGGTTCACAGTGCCCACAGCTGGCTCGTTCGCGGTCCTCGGGCCTTCGCGGGCCTCGGCCAGGACCGCGCTCGAGCAGCAATTGTCCTGGTGGGGCTCACGGTTGCTGTCGCAGTCGTCATGCAGGGGTGCAGCTCGCGCGACGTCGTCGATTTCGACGGGGACAACGGTGGCACCGGTTCACATCGACGGTCACGGCAACGCCAACCATCGCCCTTGTCGACCTGGCCCGCCCCACCGGACGGCTGGCAGTACTGGCGGTAGTCCCACCTGACGCTGCATTCCCGCCGCGTATCGACCGATCGGATAGCGGCAGATCGGGATGAACGGACCCACGGACAGGCAGTGGGCCACTTCCGACCTGTAGGCCACGCTCACAGGACGACGCAGCACGTTCCACTGCCTGTATGTGGGTCCGCCCCGCCCGCAGGGACCGCAGAATCCGAGGTCTCGGCGGACGTCGAGAGGCCACAACATGCCCGGGATCGAGCTGCGGCCTCAGGGGGTGAACGCAACACGACCTGTGGAGGTGTGTTGTGACATTGAAGTTGGCTCGTCGGTTTGAGGACGCGTTCTGGCGTGAGTACCGGCTCGATGGTGACGTGCTGCGGTCCGCGGCTGTGGCTGGGGTCGGATCGAGCATCGCGGGGCGGTGGGTCCGCGAGTCTGGTGGCGTGATCAGGATGCGGGTTGCGGACTCTGGCCACCGGCTCAGCTTCGAGGAGCGTGAGGCGATCGAGGAGATGCTCGCCCGGGGCCATACCCAGGCGGAGATCGCGCGCGAGATCGGGCGGGCGCGGTCGACGATCAGTCGGGAGATCGCGCGCAACCTTCGCCCCAAGGGCCGCACCAGCGCCGGGACGGTGCGGATGCGGCCGTACTCGGCGCGGATCGCGCAGCTGAAGGCTGAGCAGCGGGCCCGCCGGCCCAAACCGACCAAGCTGTCCGGGCACCGGGTGCTCGCGGCGACGGTGCAGGCGTGGATCGGCGGGACCGAGCGGATGAGCCCTCAGCAGGTCAGCAACCGGCTCAAGGTGCTCTTCCCCGATGATGAGTCGATGCGGGTCTCCCACGAGACGCTCTACCAGGAGCTGTACGTCCAAGGCCGTGGCCACCTGCGCGCTGACCTGCACCACGCGCTTCGCACCGGTCGGGCCCGTCGGGCCCCGCGCAAGGCCGCCAAACGGCCCCGGGTGCCCGGGGAGCTGCTGATCGCGAATCGACCCAAGGACGTCGACGCCCGCACCGTGCCCGGGCACTGGGAAGGTGACCTGATCATCGGCAAGAACAGCGCCTCGGCGATCGGGACCCTGGTCGAGCGCACCACCCGGTTCGTGATCCTGCTTCACCTACCAGGGCGGCACGACGCCGAATCCGTCGCCGACGCCATCGCGCAACAGATCACCGCCCTACCCGAGCACCTGGCCCGCTCCCTGACCTGGGACCAAGGCGTCGAGCTGGTCGGCTCCCACCAACGAGTCCGTGCCGAGACCGGGCTGAGCGTGTGGTTCTGCGACCCCGCCTCGCCCTGGCAACGCGGCAGCAACGAGAACACCAACGGGCTCCTTCGCCAGTACTTCCCCAAGGGCACCGACCTGTCCGTGTACACCCAAGAAGACCTCGAGACCGTCGCAGACGGACTCAACGCCCGACCCCGCATGACCCTGGGATGGCGTACCCCAGCCGAAGCCCTCGCCGAAGTAGCCTGAAACCAACCCGTTGCGCTCACCGATTGAGACCGCCAGCGATTTCTTCTGCGTGTTGCGACCTCTCGACGTGCAGACCGGGAACGTCCGACATTCGGCATGTGAGTGAAGATCCAGGAGCCCGCTGGGCCCCGCGACAGGGACCCCGCGCCTCGCACCCTCCGCGCACCCCCCGCTGAATCCGCGTACGCCCACGTCCTCTCGATCTACCCTGCGTGCGTGCCCTCAGAGTCGTTGCTTGCCGCTGCCAGGACGCTGCTCGACGCCGATCCGGATGTCGCGTGGAAGCTCGACGAGCACGACAAGCTGCTCGTGACCCTCCGATCCGATCCACGTCGGTGGTTCAGCCTCGACGTCGGCAGCGACGCGTTCCCTCTCGACCTGGGCCAGCGGTACTCCATCCCGGAGTACGAGTACGACGTGGAACACCAGCCCGACGCGGTGCGGAAGCAGCTCAGCCGAGGTCTGGCGTACCTGCACGGACGCGGCGACGAGGTCACGAAGAAGCGCGGAAGCACCGAGATCTCCTGGACGCTGACCCTGCCAGACGGAACCGTCGCCAAAGCCTGGCGGACACCCCTCCAGCGCCTCCGACACCGTCTGACCGGAAGAAGCCGACTCGTGCAGACGGGCCAGATTCCCGGCTGACCTCACCAAGAGCCGCCGACCTTGGTTGTGGCGCGTTCGTGGCACATCTGAACAGAACGTGGCCCCGGCGACGCGAAGCCCATCGCAAGCAACCAAGCACGAGCTGGGCGTTGACCGACCCCGGCGGGATACCCCTTCGCGCTCATCATCCGTCGGTCGTGGGTGCTCTGCGCGGAGTGCTCACCAGAGGTCGTGAACCGAGGCCTTCAGGCGGCGGTCGTACAGCTCGGTGACCGCTGCGGTGAACTCCTCGCCGAGTGGGGGCACGGAGCCTGCGGTCGCGTTCTGCCTGGCCTGCTCCGGGGAGCGGGCGCCGGGTATCACGGTGGTGACGCCGTCCAACTGGGCGACCCACGCCAGCGCTGCGCGGGCGGGTGACAGGCCACGCGCGGCAGCGAGGGCCGAGAACTCCCTGGCTGCGCGTACGCCTTCGTCGTAGTCGACGCCCGAGAAGGTCTCACCCCGGTCGAAGGCCTCGCCGTGCCGGTTGTAGCTTCGGTGGTCGTCGGCGGCGAAGGTGGTCGACTCGTCGTACCGTCCCGACAGCAGGCCACTGGCCAACGGGACTCGCGCGATGATGCCGACCCCGGCTTCGAGCGCCGCGGGCAGGACCCGCTCGAGGGGCTTGAGACGGAAGGCGTTGATGATGATCTGGACCGACGCCACCGACGGCCGCGCGATCGCAGCCAGCGCCTGGTCGGCGGTCTCGACGCTGACGCCGTAGGCGGCCATCACCCCCTCCGCCACGAGAGTGTCGAGGTCGTCGAACACCTGGTCGCTGTCGATCACCTCGGTCGGGGGGCAGTGCAGCTGGACGAGGTCAAGGGTGTCGGTCCGCAGGTTCGAGCGCGAGCGGTCGGTCCAGGCACGGAAGTTCGCCATCGAGTAGTTCCCCAGGCTCTGGTCGGCACGCCTGCCCATCTTCGTGGCCACGAACGTGTCGAGCCCCGGGTGCGCCGCGAGGAACTCGGCGATGCATTGCTCGCTGCGGCCGTCACCGTACACATCGGCTGTGTCGAACATCGTCACGCCGGCCTCGGCCGATGCCTCCAGAACCGCCCGGGCATCATCGGGGCGAACCTCGCCCCAGTCGGCACCCAGCTGCCAGGTACCCAGGGAGATGACCGAGACCGCGCGCCCCGTCCGCCCGAGGACACGCGAGGGCATCGCGGAGCCTCGCGCTTCCTGGTTCGAGGACAGGTCGGTGCGGGAGTCAGAGTCCATAGTGCCCTCCTGGGCGATCAGCAGCGGCGGCCAGGACGTTCGGCCGGATCCGGGGCGGCGAAACCTTGGGCCCACCCCATGGTGGCAGTCGAGGCGTCCGGTCTGCCTGGGTGCCCGTCCCACTCGCCGGACACTTCCGGCGGGGCAACACGCTCTCTGGGCTGCTCGCTCCGCCTTCCGTGTCCGCCGACGCGGGGAAGACCGCGGATCCTGTAGAACGGCGGGATGACAACGCGCCGTCGCCCCCGGTGGTCCGAGCTGCAGGAGGTCCTGCGTCCCGCGCGGGTCCCGCTGGACACCACGGACCGGCGGCTGGCCCGAGCGGCCTCCATCGCCGACCTGCGCCGGCTGGCCCGGCGGCGCGCCCCGCGCGCGGTCTTCGACTACACCGACGGTGCCGCCGGCGAGGAGCTGAGCCTGTCGCGCTCCCGGGAGGCCTACTCCCGTGTCGAGTTCTCGCCGCGGGTCCTGCAGGACGTCTCGGGCGTGGACACCTCGACGACGATCCTCGGCAAGGCATCCGCGGCGCCGTGGGCCTTCGCCCCCACCGGGTTCACCCGGATGATGCACACGGAGGGCGAGTCCGCGGTCGGTCGCGTCGCGGCGCGCACAGGCATCCCCTACGCCTTGTCGACCATGGGCACGACCTCGATCGAGCAGCTCGCCGCCGCCGCGCCCGACGCGCGTCGGTGGTTCCAGCTCTACCTCTGGCGGGACCGCGAGGCCAGCCGCGACCTCGTCGCGCGGGCGCAGGCCGCCGGCTACGAGGCGCTCGTGCTCACCGTCGACACGCCCGTGGCCGGCCCGCGTCTTCGCGACGTCCGCAACGGCCTGACGATCCCACCGACCCTCTCCCTGAGGACCTTCGCCGAGGGGTCCGTGCACCCGGCGTGGTGGTGGGACCTGCTCACCACCGAGCCGCTCGAGTTCGCGTCGCTCAACCGCTTCGACGGGACCGTCGCCGAGCTCGTCGGCACGATGTTCGACCCGGCGGCCTCGATGGCCGACCTGGGCTGGCTGCGGGAGGTGTGGGACGGACCGTTGGTCGTCAAGGGCATCCAGACCGTCGCCGACGCGCAGGCGGTGGTCGACGCCGGCGCCGACGCGGTGGTCGTGTCCAACCACGGTGGGCGCCAGCTGGACCGGGCTCCGGTCCCGCTGGAAGTCCTCCCGTCGGTCGTGGACGCCGTCGGCGACCGCGCCGAGGTCTACGTCGACGGCGGCATCCTGTCCGGGAGCGACATCGTCGCCGCCGTCGCCCTCGGGGCCAGGGCCGCGCTCGTCGGCCGCGCCTACCTCTACGGGTTGATGGCCGGCGGCGAACGCGGGGTCCAGCGCGCCGCGCAGATCCTGCAGCAGGAGGTCACCTCCACCCTTGCCCTGCTCGGCGTCTCACGGGTGTCCGACCTGGGTCGCGACCATGTTCGTCTGCGCCAGGGCTGAGGTAGTTTCCGAGGATGGAGATGATCGAGTTCACCCCCACCCGCGAGCAGTACGTCTACACCTTCGGTGGCGTCGCTCCGCAGATGCGGGTCAAGCCCGGCACGGCGCTGCGGCTGTGGTCCGACGACGCGTTCGGTGGGGCACTGCGCACGGTCGAGGACCTGTCCAGTGCCAAGGTCGACCTGCGGTTCGTCAACCCGCAGACCGGCCCCTTCTACGTCGAGGGCGCTGAGCCCGGCGACACCCTCGTGCTCCACCTCGTCGACCTCGTACCCGCGCGCGACTGGGCCGCCTCGGCGGCCATCCCCTTCTTCGGCGGGATGACCGGCACGGACCGCACCGTGAACCTCCAGCCCGCGCTCCCGGACACGACCTGGATCTACGAGCTCGACCGCGACCGCAACACCGTCGCCTTCACGGCCCGGCACAGCGACCACCGCGTCGAGCTCCCCGTCGAACCGATGCTCGGCACCGTGGGCGTCGCTCCGGCCGGAGGCGAGGTGCGCTCGTCGCTCGTGCCCGACCGCTTCGGCGGCAACATGGACACGCCCGAGATGCGCGCCGGCGCCACGGTGTACCTCGGGGTCAATGTCGAGGGCGCGATGTTCTCGGTCGGCGACGGCCACTACCGCCAGGGTGAGGGCGAGGCGTGCGGCACTGCCGTGGAGGGGGCGATGACCACCACCCTCATCGTCGACCTCGTCAAGGGCCACGCCCCGGGCTGGCCCCGCATCGAGACCGACACCCACCTCATGGCGATCGGGTCGAGCCGGCCGATGGAGGACTCCTGGCGCATCGGCAACGCCGAGCTCGTGCACTGGGTGAGCGAGCTGTGCGGCCTCCACGTCATGGACGCCTACCAGCTGTGCTCGCAGATCGCGCAGGTCCCGGTCGCCAACGTCGTCGACGCCAACTACAGCGTGGTGGTCAAGGCGGCCAAGCGGCTGCTCCCCCGCGCGGAGGCCTACGGGGGCATCCATGCGGAACTGCGCGCTCGCGCCCGTTCCCTCGGCCCACTCTGACCGCCCGCACCCCTTCCCCGAAAGGCTCCACCCATGGATCTGCGACTCAACGGAACCCGCGTCCTCGTCACCGGGGGCACGCGCGGCATCGGCCGCGCGGTCGTCGAGGCCTTCCTGGACGAAGGGGCCGTCGTCGGCTTCTGCGCCCGCAGCGCCGAGGAGGTGTCGGCGACCCAGGAGGCCTTGAGCGAGCGCGGCGACGTCACCGGCTCCACGGTCGACGTCGCCGATGCGGCGGCGCTGGCTGCCTGGGTGAACCGGTCTGCTGACACCTTCGGCGGCCTCGACGTCGTGGTGGCCAACGTCAGCGCGCTGGCGATCCCGGACACGGAGGAGAACTGGGAGCTCAGCCTCAGCGTCGACGTGATGCACACCGTCCGGCTCGTCAAGGCGGCGATGCCGCACCTGGAACAGAGCCCGGCCGCCTCGATCATCGCGATCTCCAGCGTGTCGGGGCGCGAGTCCGACTTCGCCTCGGGCCCCTACGGGACCGCGAAGACCGCGATCATCGGCTACATCCACGGCCTCGCGATGCAGCTGGCACCGCAGGGGATCCGTGCCAACACCGTCTCCCCCGGCAACACCTACTTCCCGGGCGGTGTCTGGGAGAGCATCGAGGGCGGCGACCCGGACCTGTTCAGGACGGCGGTCGAGCTCAACCCCACGGGCCACATGGGTACGCCGCAGGAGATCGCCGCACCGGTGGTGTTCCTGGCCAGCCCCGTCGCCAGCCGGATCAGCGGCACCAACCTCGTCGTCGACGGGGCCCTGACCCGTGGGATCCAGCTGTAGGAGCGCCGCCGCCGGCCCGGGCGTCCGAGCGGCGCTCGCGGATCAGCTGTCGAAGCCGATGCCGACCGCGTCCATCCCGCGCAGCCAGAGGTTGCGCCGGCCGGTGCGGTCCTCCGCGGCCAGGCTCGCCCGGGTCAGGCGCACCCCGACGCTCCGCAACGGCTCCGGAGGGAACGGCAGCGGCTTGCGCCGGACCATCTCGAGCCGGGTGAGCTCGGTGTCGCGCCCGTCGACGAGGTCGAGCGCGACCCGCGCCCCGAAGCGCGTCGAGGCCACCCCGAGCCCGGTGTAGCCCACGGCGTACGCCAGCCGGCCGCCGAAGGCGGTGCCGAACACCGGGGTGAAGCGCGACGTGGTGTCGATGACGCCCGCCCACCGGTGCGTGAACCGGATGCCCTCGAGCTGCGGGAAGATCTCGAGGAAGTGCCGCGCCAGCAGCTCGTGGGACGCCGACTGCTCGAACCGCGGGTCGATGCGCCCCGGGAAGTGGTAGTTCGCGTCGTACCCGCCGAAGAGCACCCGGTCGTCGAGGGTGCGCCGGTAGTAGTGGAACTGGTTGCCCGCGTCGGTCAGCCCCTCGCGGCCCCGCCAGCCCACGGCATCCAGCTGCGCGGCCGACAGCGGTTCGGTCATCAGGACGTGGTCGTAGACCGGCAGCGTGTACCAGGCGAGCCGGCGGAGCACCCCGCGGAAGGCGCCGGTGCCGACGACGACCTTGCGGGCGCGCACGCTCCCCCACTCGGTCTCGACCCGCAGCCGCGAGGTCTCCTCCTCGAACCCGGTGACGGCGGTGTCCTCGTGGATGCGCACGCCGAGGCGCTCCGCCGCCGCCGCCAGCCCCCACACCAGTCGGGCGGGATCGACGAGGCCGACGGTGGGGTCGTGCATGCCCCCGAGGTACCGCCGCGAGTCGACCCGGGCCCGGGCCGCCGGGCCGTCGAGCAGCTCGACCGGTACCCCGTGCGCCCGGTGCAGGTCGTACGCCTCGCGCACGGTCGCGACCTGCCGCTGGTCGAGGGCCAGGGTCAGCTCCCCCGGGACGTGCAGGTCGGCGTCGATACCGTGGCGCTCGACCGCCTCCTGGAGCCCGGCGAAGTTCTCGGCCCCCAGCCGTTCCAGCGTGGCGATCTCGCGCGGCCAGCAGCCGACGCCCTGGGCGAGCCCGTGCGTCAGCGACGGCGAGACGAACCCGCCGTTGCGCCCGGATGCCGCCACGCCCAGCCGGCCGCGCTCGAGCACCACGACGTCGCGCGACGGGTCCTCCTCCTTGGCCTGCAGGGCTGCCCAGAGTCCGGTGAAGCCGCCGCCGACGACCACGAGGTCGGCGCGGTGGCCGAAGCCGGTGAGCGCGGGGCGCGCTGCGGGGCGCAGGGCGGGGCGGTCGGTCCAGAACACGTCGGGTACGGCGTCGGCGAGCGAGGCGCGGACGGCGGCGGGCGCGACGGACATGCCCAGCATCATGCCCTGCCCCGTCCCGAGCCCCACCACGCGACCTCGCGCTCCGTCTCGGGTTGGTCACGAATCAGGGTTTCGGGGCATCAGCATTCCCTCAGGTACCTCGCCCTCGCTAGGTTCGAGGCCATGAGCCAGCCCCTCGTCGTCATGAAGGACGTCAACAAGCACTTCGGCGACCTCCACGTCCTGCAGGACATCAACCTCGAGGTCGCCACCGGCGAGGTCGTCATCCTCATCGGGCCCTCGGGCTCCGGCAAGTCCACGCTGTGCCGCACCATCAACCGCCTCGAGACCTTCGAGTCCGGCTCGATCACCATCGACGGCAAGGAGCTGCCCGAGGAGGGCAAGGACCTCGCCGCCCTGCGCGCCGACGTGGGGATGGTCTTCCAGTCCTTCAACCTCTTCGCGCACAAGACCATCCTCGAGAACGTCACGCTGGGGCCCATCAAGGTCCGTGGCCTGAAGAAGGCCGACGCCGAGAAGCGGGCGCGCGAGCTCCTCGACCGGGTCGGCATCGGGCACCAGGCCGACAAGTACCCCGCGCAGCTCTCCGGCGGCCAGCAGCAGCGCGTGGCCATCGCCCGCTCGCTCGCCATGGACCCCAAGGTGATGCTCTTCGACGAGCCGACCTCGGCCCTGGACCCCGAGATGATCAACGAGGTCCTCGACGTCATGGTCGAGCTCGCGCGCAGCGGCATGACCATGGTCGTCGTCACCCACGAGATGGGCTTCGCCCGCAAGGTCGCGAACCGCGTGGTGTTCCTCAGCGAGGGCCAGATCGTCGAGCAGAACACCCCCGAGGCGTTCTTCACCAACCCCCAGAGCGAGCGCGCCAAGGACTTCCTCGGGAAGATCCTCACCCACTGAACCCCAGGGCCGGCCGGCAAGGGCCACCCGAGAGCGACCACGCGTCGACGACACCAGGAGGAACCACCTCATGAGAAGCACCCGGATCGGACTCATCGCCGCGGCCGCGGCCCTCGCCCTCGGGGCCAGCGCCTGCGGCTCGAACAGCTCGGACGGCGGCGCCTCGGGCGGCTCCGGCGGCGACAGCATCAAGATCGGCATCAAGTTCGACCAGCCCGGCCTCGGGCTGAAGAAGGGGGACGAGTACACGGGGATGGACGTCGACGTCGCCAAGTACGTCGCCAAGGAGCTCGGCTACGACGCCGACAAGATCGAGTGGGTGCAGTCGCCCAGCGCCCAGCGCGAGAACCTCATCTCCACCGGCCAGGTGAAGCTGATCTTCGCGACGTACTCCATCACCGACGCGCGCAAGGAGAAGGTCTCCTTCGCCGGGCCGTACTTCGTCGCCGGCCAGGACCTGCTGGTGCGCGCCGACGACAGCTCCATCACCGGCCCCGACACCCTCGACGGCAAGAAGCTGTGCTCGGTCACCGGCTCCACGTCGGCGCAGAAGGTCAAGGACAAGGTGCCCGGGGTCAACCTCCAGGAGTTCGGCACCTACAGCGAGTGCGTGGCGGCGCTGGTCTCCAAGGGCGTCGACGCCCTGACCACCGACGACACCATCCTGGCCGGCTACGCCGCGCAGGAGCAGTACAAGGGCAAGCTCAAGGTCGTCGGGAAGCCGTTCTCCGAGGAGCGCTACGGCGTGGGCCTGAAGAAGGGCGACACCGCCCTGTGCCAGAAGGTCACCGACGCCATCAACAAGATGATCAGCGACGGCTCCTGGCAGAAGGCCGTCGACGACAACCTGGGCCCGGCCGGCTACAAGCCCCCGGCCGGCAACCCCCCCACCCCCGACGCCTGCGCCTGACCGTCCCCGCCCACGGTCCGCGCGTGACACCGCCCGCCTCCTCGGCGGGCGGTGTCACGCGGCACGGACCACGACCCCCGGCCGAAAGGTGAGCTGATGGGTGACATCCTCGGCAACTACGACGTGCTCGGCGCCTTCTGGGTGACGATCCAGCTGTCCGTGCTGTCGGCGATCGGGGCCCTGGTCCTCGGGACGGTGATCGCCGTGCTGCGGGTCTCGCCGGTGGGGGTGCTGCGGGCCCTGGGTTCGCTGTACGTCAACCTGGTGCGCAACACCCCCCTGACGCTGCTGATGGTCTCGAGCATCCTCGGGCTCAGCTACATCCTCGGCCTGCAGTTCTCGCAGGACGCGACGCGCAACGCGTACTGGTGGGCCGTCGTGATGCTGACGATCTACCACGCGGCCTTCGTGTGCGAGGCCATCCGCAGCGGGGTCAACACCATCCCCGCAGGGCAGGCCGAGGCCGCCCGCTCGATCGGGCTGACCTTCGCCCAGTCGATGCGCGAGGTGCTCCTGCCCCAGGCCTTCCGCGGCAGCGTCGCGCCGCTGGGCTCGACCCTCATCGCGTTGATCAAGAACACCACCGTGGCCGCGGTCATCCTCGGTACCGCCGAGGCGGCCGGGCTGCTCGCCAAGATCACCGAGAACGAGGGGGCCAGCCTGCCGACGTTCTTCCTCTTCGCCCTCGGCTTCGTCATCCTGACCCTCCCGCTCGGCATCGGCATCACGTCCCTGTCGCGCCGCCTGGCGGTGAAGCGATGAGCACCGAGAACGTGCTGTTCGACGCACCGGGCCCGCGCGCCCGGCTGCGGCACCGCATCCTCACCGGCGTGGGGGTGCTGGTGCTGCTGGCGCTGGCCTGGGTGGTCTACGGGAAGCTGAAGAGCACCAACCAGCTCGAGGGCTACCTCTGGCAGCCGTTCGTCACCGACCCCGCGCTGTGGCTCGACTACCTCCTGCCGGGCCTGTGGGAGACCGCCAAGGCCGCGGCGGCCTCGGTGGTCCTCGCCGGTATCTACGGCATCGTCTTCGGGATGGGGCGCCTCTCGAGCGTCCGTGCGGTCCGCTGGGTCAGCGGTGTCGTCGTCGAGTTCTTCCGCTCGGTGCCGGTGCTGCTGATGATGGTGTTCTTCTTCTTCGGCTGGTTCGCCACCGCCACCTGGCTGCCGAACGAGTACGCCCCGATGGCGGCCGTCGTCCTGGCCCTGACGCTCTACAACGGCTCGGTCATCGCCGAGCTGGTCCGCTCGGGCGTGCACTCCCTCCCCCGCGGTCAGGAGGAGGCCGGGCTGTCGATCGGGCTCACCCCGAACCAGACCCTGGTCAGTATCCAGCTCCCGCAGGCCCTGCGGGCCATGCTGCCCGCGCTCATCGGGCAGCTGGTCGTGGTGCTCAAGGACACCGCCCTCGGCACGGTCGTGCTCTACCCCGAGCTGCTGACCGCCGCCAAGACCGTGGGCTCGGCCTACGCCAACACCGTCCCCGCCTACGTGGTCGCCGCCGTGGTCTACATCGTGATCAACTACGCGCTCACGAAGGTGGCCGGCTACGTCGAGGGCCGGATGCAGCGCAAGCGGCGCAGCGCCGGCACCCCGCGTGCGGCCGCCGTTGCGGTCGACGCCGCCTGAGCTCAGGACACGCAGAAGGGCCCGCACCGTACGGTGCGGGCCCTTCTCGATGCTCCCCCGGTTGGACTCGAACCAACAACCCTCCGGTTAACAGCCGAATGCTCTGCCAGTTGAGCTACAGGGGAAGGGCCACCACGGGATCGCCGCGGCAGCGACGCAACGATAGCAACCCGGCGGGGCGGGACGAAATCGGCCCCGGCACGCCAGGGCTCAGGCCAGGCCGACCTGCTCGCGGACCCGCGCCAGCCCGGCGCGGACCCGCTCGGACACGCCCGGATCGGTGGCGCGCACGCCCTTGCCGAGCACGGCCTGCGAGAGCAGGGCGTCGGTGGCGAGGTCGCGGCGGACCACCACCTTGGCGGTGTGCCGACCCCCGAGGTCGATGGTCTCGGCCAGCACCACCGAGGCCTGCACCCGCTCGCGGAAGGTCTCGGGCAGCATCCCGGGCTCGGTGAGGACCAGGCGCAGCGCGGGCTCGGCGTCGACCCACTCGACCCGCAGCTCGCCGGTCTCGCTCATGCTGCCGGCGTCGACGAGGTGCCACGCGCGGGCCACCACGACCTCCGGCTCGCCGTCGTCGGGGGTGCGCACCACGTAGAGCCGGTGGCGGCCCGCAACGACGGTGGTGCCACCGGAGGCGCGCGCCCACGCCAGCAGCCGCTCGCCCTCGCTGGGGGCGATGACGCCGGCGACATCGGCGGGGACCTCCGGCCGGCGCAGGCCCGTCCAGCGCAGCCTCACGACCCCACGCCCTCTCGCAGACGGACGCGTTCGAGCTCGAGGGCGTGCAAGGCGGTGGTCCTCTCGCGTAGGGACGACTGGTCGGACGCCGGGTCGTTCTGGATGCGGCGCAGGGTGGACATCGCGTCGGCGATGCGCCGCCCCAGGTGGGCGTCGCGCACCCCGACGACGAGGCTGTCGAGGTAGCGCCGCGGGGGCAGCCCCGTGGAGCTGTCGAAGCGCACCGGCAGCGGCGCCACCGACAGCTCCGACACCAGCGAGCGCACCGTGACGGGAGCGGCCTCGCCGACGGCGGCGACCCAGGCGGCGGCCGAGCCCACGCGATGGCCTCGGGCGGCCGCGATGCGCACGCCGTCGAGCACCGCCCGGTGCGCGGGCGCGGTGAGGACCTCGGGCTCGAGCGCCTCGACGACGGCGTCCGGGAACTGGCCGGGGTACTGGAGCAGGGCCTGGAGCAGCTGGCGCTCGGCGGCCACGACCGGGTCGCGCAGGTCGGGCGGGGGAAGGCCCGGGCCGCCCTCGCCGGGCCCGGGCTCGGGCACCTCGTCGGTGCCCACGCCACGGCGGTCGGGGGTCTCGTCGGGCGGCGCGAGCCGGCCGGCCTTCTTGACCTCGGTGGCCATCTGCTCGACCTCGACCCCGAGCCAGCCCGACACGGTGCGGATGTACTCGGGGCGCAGGCTGGTGTCGCGGATGGAGCCGACGATGGGCGCGACCGACTTCATCGCCTGCACGCGCCCCTCGGCGGTGTCGAGGTCGAAGCGCGCGATGGTGGTGCGCACCGCGAACTCGAACATCGGCACCGCGGCGTCGACCAGGGCCGCGACCGCGGCGTCCCCCTTGGCCAGGCGCAGGTCGCAGGGGTCCATCCCGTCGGGCGCGACGGCCACGAACGACTGGGCGGCCCAGCGCTGGTCCTCGCCGAAGGCCTTCATCGCGGCCTTCTGCCCCGCGGCGTCGCCGTCGAAGGTGAAGACGACCCGGGCCGGCGCGTGGTCGGCCTCGTCGCGCATGATGCGGCGCAGCATCTTGATGTGGTCGACGCCGAAGGCCGTGCCGCAGGTGGCGACCGCGCCCTCGACGCCCGAGAGGTGGGCGGCCATGACGTCGGTGTACCCCTCGACGACGACGGCCCGGCGGTCGGCCGCGATGGCCTTCTTGGCGAGGTCGAGCCCGTAGAGCACCGAGCTCTTCTTGTAGATGGGCGTCTCGGAGGTGTTGAGGTACTTCGCCGCGATCCGGTCGCCGTCGAAGAGCCGGCGCGCCCCGAAGCCCACCGTGTCGCCGGTGGTGTCGCGGATGGGCCACATCAGCCGCCCCCGGAACCGGTCGTAGAGCCCCCGGCTCCCCCGCCCGCTGAGGCCGGCGGTGGTGAGCTCGTCCTCGGTGAAGCCCCGCTCGCGCAGGTGCCGGGTCAGGGCGTCACCGTCGGCCGGAGCGAAGCCCACACCGAAGCGCTCGACCGCGGCCGAGCCGAAGCCGCGCTCGCGCAGGAAGTCGCGCCCGACCCGGGCGTCCCCCCGGGTCCGGTCGAGCAGGGCGGCGGTGTAGAACTCCTCGGCCACCCGGTGGGCCTCGACGAGCCGCGAGCGCTTGCCGAGCGAGGTGCCCCCTTCGCGGGGGCCGCCGCCCTCCTCGTAGCGCAGCTCCATCCCGAGCTTGGCCGCCAGGCGCTCGACCGACTCGGTGAAGCTGAGGTGCTCGACCTTCTGCACGAAGTCGAGGACGTCGCCGCCCTCGCCGCAGCCGAAGCAGTGGTACGTGCCGACGGTCGGGCGCACCGTGAAGCTCGGGGTCTTCTCGTCGTGGAACGGGCAGAGCCCCTTGAGCGACCCCACGCCCGCCGGGCGCAGGGTCACGTGGTCGCGGACGACGTCCTCGATGGACGAGCGCTCCTTGACCGACGTGATGTCGTCGGCCCTGATCCGACCCGGCACTCGACCTCCCTGTGGTGTGTCCGTGAGTCTAGGTCGTGCGCCCGTCAGCCCGCCGGGCGGCGGCACCAGCGGCGGTGCAGCTCGAGGGCGCGGACGTCGGTGAGGGAGGCCACCTGGTCGACGACCACGCGCAGGGCGGCCCCGTCGTCGCCGGCGGCGTCGAGGTCGGCGCGCAGGTCGGGGTCGAGGCGCGCGGGGTCGGCCTGGAAGGCGGCCACGAGCTCGGCGACCACCTGCCGCTGGGTCTCGTACAGGGCCACCCGCTCGGCGGCGTGCATCACGTAGTGGGCCGACACGGCCTTGAGCACCGCGCATTCGGCGCGGGCGCGGGTGGGGACGACGAGCGCGGCCTCGTGCCGGACCAGGGCGGCGTCCCCGTTGGCCTCGCGGGTGGCGGACTCGACCGTGACCGCGAACCGGCCGATGAGCCGCGAGGTCATGTCCTTCAGCGCGGCCAGGGCGCGCCGGCTGCCGTCGTGGGCGGTGGGCACGACGCCCGAGGCCAGGATGCGCTCGAGGGCGGCGCGGAGCTCGTCGTCGCCGAGGTCGGGCTCGTACACCCGGGTGGCGACGGCCAGCACGGCGTCGACGTCGGCGGGGTCGCGCAGGCGCCGCGGGTCGAGCCACCCCGACGCGATGGCGTCCTCGACGTCGTGCACCGAGTAGGCGACGTCGTCGGACCAGTCCATCACCTCGGCCTCGAACGCCCGCCGGCCGGTCGGGGCTCCCTCGCGGAACCAGGCGAAGACATCGAGGTCGTCGTCGTAGACGCCGAACTTGGTGGTGGGATGCGGCGCCTCGCCCCGGCGCCAGGGGTACTTGGTGGCGGCATCCAGGCTGGCGCGGGTGAGGTTGAGGCCGGCCGGGCGGCCGTCGGGGTGGATGCGCTTGGCCTCGAGGCGGGTCAGGATGCGCAGCGTCTGGGCGTTGCCCTCGAAGCCGCCGATGCCGGCCGCCACGGTGTCGAGGGCCGACTCGCCGTTGTGCCCGAACGGGGGGTGGCCGAGGTCGTGGGCCAGGCACGCGGTGTCGACGACGTCGGCGCTGCAGCCGAGCGCCTGCCCCAGCTCGCGGCCGATCTGGGCGACCTCGAGGGAGTGGGTGAGCCGGTTGCGGACGAAGTCGTCGGAGGACGGCGCGACGACCTGGGTCTTGGCGCTGAGCCGACGCAGCGACGCCGAGTGCAGCAGCCGCGCGCGGTCGCGGGCGAAGTCGTCGCGGTCGGAGCGCTTCTGCGCGGGGTCCTCGGCCACCCAGCGGTCGCGGTCGCGCGCGGAGTAGGTCACGGGCTCACCCTAGGCGGGCCGCCTCCGCGGCGGCGGCGGCCCGGGCCACCCAGGTCGGCGGGGTGCCGTAGCGCTGGAGCTTCACCATCCGGCCGGCGGCGCAGTCGGCGACCAGCTGGGCCATCCTCCGGTCGCGGGTGGCAGCCTGCTTGGCGGTGAGCACCCAGTTGACGACGACCTTGCGGTAGCCCGGGGTGGCGACGTGCCAGAACGCGGTGGCGGCGGGGTCGGCGGCCAGCAGGGCGGCGTAGTGCTCGGGCAGCTCGAGGGTGCGGGTCTCGTAGGCGTAGATGCCGCTGCGGTCCTCGCGGCGGCGCTCGAAGGCCGCGAGGCCGGGCGGCTGCATCCGGCCCTGCGCGGTGAGCTCGGCGACGGCGTCGATGTTGACGGTGGACCAGGTGCTGCCGGCCTTGCGGGGGGTCCAGCGCTGCCGGCGGGCGTCGTCGTCGACCCGTTCGGCCCGGGAGTCGATCCAGCCCCAGCAGAGGGCTTCGCGCACGGCCTCGGCCCAGGTGATGCCGCCCTTGCCGGAAGCCTTCTTGTACAGGCCCATCCAGAGCTCGGTCGCGGTGTCGTGGTGGGCCGCCAGCCAGCGCCCGAACTCGGCGCCGTCGCGGAAGAACAGCGCCGGTCGCTCGGGCGTGCCGCCCGGGGTCCCGATCCGCTCGCTCACACCCCGAGGCTAGCGAGACCCACCGACGGACGGCCGCCCCCGAGAGCGCCGAGGCGGATGCGCGGGCGTCAGCCGCCGGAGACGCTGAGCTCGGCCTGGGCCACCTGGGCGCGCTGGGCGTCGTCGAGCTCGCGCGAGCGCAGCCAGTGCTCGGGCAGGGCCACGACCCGGGGCGAGCCGGCGCGTCCGCGCTGGCCCTCGGCGGGCTCCCCGGGCCACCGCGCGTCGAGCTCCATCCCGCCGATGAGGTCGTCGAGGGCCTGGAGGCTGTCGACGAGCGCGAGCCGGTGGCGCACCTCGGAGCCGGCCGGGAACCCCTTCAGGTACCAGGCGATGTGCTTGCGGATGTCGCGACAGCCCCGCCCCTCGTCGCCGTCGTAGAACTCGACCAGGTAGCGCGCATGGCGCCGGAGGGTCTCGGTGACCTCGCGCAGCCCGGGCGTGACCCGCGCGTCGGAGCCCGCGAAGGCCGCCGCGAGGTCGGTGAACAACCACGGCCGCCCCAGGCACCCGCGCCCCACCACGACACCGTCGCAACCGGTGCGCGCCACCATCGCGAGCGCGTCCTCGGCCGACCAGATGTCGCCGTTGCCGAGCACCGGGACGGAGGCCACGGCCTCCTTGAGCCGGGCGATCGCCGACCAGTCGGCCTGCCCCGAGTAGGCCTGGGCGGCGGTGCGCGCGTGCAGGGCCACGGCGGCCACGCCCTCGGCCTCGGCGATGCGGCCGGCGTCGAGGTACGTGACGTGGTCGGCGTCGATGCCCACGCGCATCTTCACGGTGACCGGCACGTCGTACGCCGACGCCTCGCGGACGACGGCCCGCACGATGCCGCGGAACAGCTCGGTCTTCCACGGCAGCGCCGCGCCGCCGCCCTTGCGGGTGACCTTGGGGACCGGGCAGCCGAAGTTGAGGTCGATGTGGTCGGCGCGGTCCTCGGTGACGAGCATCCGCGCGGCCAGGCCGGCCGTGGCGGGGTCGACCGAGTACAGCTGCACCGACCGGGGCTGCTCGTCGGGGTCGTGCGAGATGAGGCGCAGCGTCTCGGCGTTGCGCTCGACCAGGGCGCGCGTGGTCACCATCTCGGCGACGTAGAGGCTGCTGGCCCCCGACGCGCCGCCGGCCTCGAGCCCGGCCGTGCCGTACTCGCGGCAGAGCCGGCGGAAGGCGCGGTTGGTGATGCCGGCCATCGGCGCCAGCACCACGGGTGAGCCGATGACGTGGCGCCCGATCTGCAGCGGGGGCAGCACCGGGGTGGGCGTGGGGGCGGGGGCGGTGGTCGTCATGGCGGCGTCCATTCTCCCCCGAGCGGGCGGCCGGGCGTGAATCGGGCGTGGCCGAGCCCCTCCTCCTCGGCCTCGGCGCGGGCCCACACCACGAGCTCCCAGAGCGCGGCGGCGACCTGGGCCGGATGCGTCAGCGGCACCACGTGCAGCCCGCGCGGCACCGTGACCACCCGCACCCACGGCGCCGACCGGGCGGCCCGGCGGAAGCGCGGCACGTCGACCCGGAGCTGGTCGAGCTGGCCGTTCACGAGCAGCACCGGGGCGGTGACCTCGCGCAGCATCCCGGGCCGGCACTCCCCCATCACGGCGGCCCACGCGGCGGGGATGCCGTCGAAGCCGTAGCCCGCCTCCTTGACCGCCGCGGCGAAGGCCGGGGGCAGGAGGGCGTCGAACTCGCGGTCCAGCGCGCGCGCCATCCGGTCGGCCCCGAGCCGCTGCTCGACCCGGGCCAGGCCGCGGTACACCAGCGCGCCGAGGCCGGTGGGAACCGCCGACGCCCCGAGCAGCGCCAGGCCCGACAGCCGCCGCGGGTGGCGTGACGCCCAGGCCAGCGCGAGGTAGCCGCCCAGGCTGTGCCCGGCCAGCACGACGGGGGTGCCGTCGTCGGGCCCGACGGCGTCGTCGACCGTGGCCAGCGCGGCCGCCCAGGTGAAGTCCTCGCCGCGGCGGGCGCCGTGCGCCGGCAGGTCGGGGGCCACGACCTCGACGTCGGGGCCGAGGTAGTGGGTGTAGCGCGACCACACCGCCCGGTTGACCTGCGACCCGTGCAGCAGCACGAGGCGGACGCGGCGGGCCATCCCGCCATTCTCGCGCACCGACGATTCCGCGCCGTCGCTGCGGTCTACTGGTGCATGACCTTCACCACCGCCCACCTCTCCGTCTCGCTCGACGGCTTCGTCGCCGGCGCCGACCAGAGCCGCGAGGACCCGCTCGGCCGCGGCGGCTTCTCGCTGCACCACTGGCACATCGACGACGACCTGCACCCGGTGGACCGCGCCTGGACCGAGCGGCTGCTGCGGCCCCGCGGGGCCTACGTGATGGGACGCAACATGTTCGGCCCGGTGCGCGGGCCGTGGGAGTCGCAGGAGGAGTGGCGCGGGTGGTGGGGCGACGAGCCGCCCTACCACGCACCGGTGTTCGTCCTGACGCACCACGCCCGGCCACCGCT